>JAGVFD010000042.1 GCA_020057805.1 Sideroxydans sp.
GTCGCCAGCAGCTTTCAGAACTACGGTGAATTCTGTTTGCTCAGCAGCGGCAGCAGCGCCGCCAGCAGCGCCGCCAGCAGCAGGTGCAGACATTGCAGCAGCAGAAACGCCGAATTTTTCTTCGATCGCTTTTACCAGTTCGTTAAGTTCCAACACAGACATGCTGTCCACTGCGGTCAAAAATGCGTCTTTATCAAATGCCATTTTGTTTTATTCCTGAATTAAGAGTTTGTGAAATTAAGCGGCGGTCGCAGCAGCTTGTTTTTCAGACACAGCCGCGAGTACGCGTGCCAAGCCAGAAACAGGCGATTGCAACAAACCACACAATTGAGCCAGCAGCACTTCTTTGGAAGGTACGGTAGCCAGTGCGGAAACGCCTGACACATCCAAAACCTTACCGTTGTAAGCACCTGCTTTAATGACCAGCTTGTCGTTCGTTTTTGCGAAGTCATAAATAACTTTCGCAGCAGCAACAGCATCCACGCTAACGCCATAAACTAATGGCCCTACCATTTTGTCTGCCAATACTTCGAACGGAGTACCTTGCACCGCACGACGTGCCAGCGTGTTTTTCAACACGCGAACATAAACACCTGCATTACGTGCATTCGCACGCAATTTGGTAATGTCAGCAACGGCGATGCCGCGATACTCAGCCAATACGATGGTCTGAGCCTGTGCGACTTGCGCACTGACTTCAGCAACGACCGCTTGCTTTTCTTGCAGATTTAGACCCAAAGTCTTTCTCCATTTTGATTAAGAAATATCTAACCGAAGTTGGATACCTCAATTAACGACCGCGTCCTCAAGACAGGAAATTATGCATCCTGCTCGCGGGCACACCATCTACGTGGGTCGATGCAACTACCATCAATTAAGTCTTTAGCTAACTGCGCCGCCGACACCAACGGTCTTTGATAATCTGCCAATCCCGCCAGCAGTCAAAGAACAAATGGCAGCGAAGAAGCCTTCGCCGCCAAATTCTAAAATTACGCTATCAGACTAGCCTGCTCGACGCGAATACCCACACCCATGGTGCTAGAAATCGCCACCTTCTTCAGGTACACACCCTTGGAAGTAGCTGGCTTAGCCTTATTCAATGCATCAATCAATGCCAACATGTTTTCACGCAATGCTTCTGGCGCGAAAGAGGCGCGACCAATGGTGCATTGAATGATGCCGTTTTTGTCGGTACGGTATTGCACTTGACCGGCTTTGGCATTTTTCACCGCGCCCGCCACATCAGCAGTCACCGTGCCAACCTTTGGGTTAGGCATCAAACCGCGTGGGCCCAAAATCTGCCCCAATTGACCGACGATACGCATTGCATCAGGCGATGCGATGACAACGTCAAAATCCATCTTGCCGGCTTTAATAGTTTCAGCCAAATCCTCAAAGCCAACGATGTCAGCACCTGCTGCCTTAGCTTCTTCAGCTTTAGCACCTTGCGCGAATACCGCCACGCGCATGGTCTTGCCTGTGCCTTTTGGCAATACAACTGCGCCACGCACCAATTGGTCTGATTTCTTTGCGTCGATTCCCAGATTCACTGCAACGTCGATGGACTCATCGAACTTCGCTTTTGCTGTCTCTTTGACCAGTTTTAACGCCTCATCCAGCGTGTACAACTTATTACGATCAACCTTGGCAACCAGCGCCTTGTAACGTTTAGACATTGCCATATTATTTAACCCCTTCAACTGTGATGCCCATGCCGCGTGCGCTACCCGCGATGGTGCGTACAGCCGCATCCAAGTCGGACGCTGTCAGGTCAGGTTGTTTTGCTTTTGCGATGTCTTCCGCTTGCTTACGTGTCAACTTACCCACTTTGTCGGTATGCGGTGTCTTGCTACCCTTTTGCACGCCAGCAGCCTTCTTAATCAGAATGGTCGCAGGAGGAGTCTTCATCACGAAGGTGAAGCTCTTGTCCGCAAACGCTGTAATCACCACTGGGATGGGCAGACCTGGCTCAACGCCTTGAGTTTGCGCGTTAAACGCTTTACAAAATTCCATGATGTTCAAGCCGCGCTGACCCAGTGCTGGGCCAATAGGAGGACTTGGATTTGCTTTGCCCGCAGGCACTTGCAGCTTGATAAAGCCGATGATTTTCTTTGCCACTTTACTGCTCCTTGTTGTGGGTTAAACACATATCGCAACTGCGCCGATACGCTCCCCGTTACTTAATGCCGGAAAATCCGGCGCTCAACATCAGGCTTTTTCGACTTGCCCGAAATTCAATTCCACTGGCGTGGATCGACCAAAGATGGTGACCGACACGCGCAGTTTGCTCTTGTCGTAATTGACGTCTTCCACCATACCGTTGAAATCGGTAAATGGACCTTCCTTGACGCGCACCGCCTCGCCCACTTCAAACAACACTTTGGGACGTGGCTTCTCAACACCCGCTTGCATTTGCTGCATGATGGTGTCGACTTCTTTTTGGGTAATGGGTGACGGTTTCATCGCAGAACCACCGAGGAAGCCTGTGACCTTGGGTGTGTTTTTCACCAAGTGCCACGTCTCATCCGTCATTTCCATTTCAACCAGCATGTAGCCAGGAAAAAACTTGCGTTCGCTGATGGTTTTCTGGCCCGCTTTAAGCTCAACTACTTCTTCAACAGGAACGAGAATCTGACCAAATAAATCTTGCATGCCATTACGCTCAACGCGCTCCGTCAATGCACGCTGAACACTCTTCTCGAACTGGGAGTACGTATGTACAACATACCAACGTTTAGCCATCAGTTACTCCGTCCCATCAATAAATTCACCAAGCCCATCAAGCTGGCATCCACCGCCCACAAAAATAGCGACATCACCACTGCAAACAAAATGACGACGCCCGTTGTTTGCACGGTTTCTCTGCGCGTCGGCCATACCACACGCTTGGATTCGGCAACCGAGTCTTTAGCAAAACCAAAGAAC
>JAGVFD010000053.1 GCA_020057805.1 Sideroxydans sp.
ACAGTGTTTTGGAAATGATCGCCGCATTTGAGCGAGTTACAGGCCAGCCCGTTCCATATAAGGTCGTCGGAAGGCGTGCTGGTGATATTGCTGCGTGTTATGCGAATACTGAATTGGCAAAAGCAGAATTGGGCTGGGTGGCAATGCGTGGCTTGGATGAGATGTGCCGTGATATGTGGAAATGGCAGCAATATTGTCAGGCTGCGAAGTTGTGATGATTGAACGACCAATTGTTCTGGTTCTGAATGCACCCATTGACGTCATCACATGGGATGACGCGTTATCACAAATCAACGCTTGGTCTGCCAATCACGAAAGCCGCTATGTGTGCATCTGTAATGTGCATTCGGTGGTGACGGCTAAAAATAATATAGCGTTTGGCCGAGTGGTGCGTGAGGCCGACATGGCAACGCCGGATGGGGCACCAGTGGCTTGGATGATGCGCAAGTTGGGGCATGTTGGGCAGCAGCGAATCAATGGTCCTGATTTGATGTGGAAATATTGCGAGTTAAGTGAAAAGCTGGATCCCCGCCTTCGCGAGGGTGACGGAGGTGTTTTCCTATACGGCAGTTCAGAAGAAACTCTGGAGATTTTAAAGTCCAAACTCCAAGCTGCATTTCCTAATTTGAAGATCGCCGGTGCTATCTCGCCCCCGTTTCGTGAGATCACAAATGAAGAAGACGACGCTTTCGTGGAGCAGATTAATACGTCGGGTGCGGGGGTGCTGTGGGTGAGTTTGGGGTGCCCGAAACAAGAGTTGTGGATGGCAGCGCATCGTGGTCGTATCAATGCGGTGATGGTGGGCGTGGGGGCAGCGTTTGAATACCACGCTGGCGCCATCAAGCGTGCCCCGAAGTGGATGCAAGATAACGGCTTGGAGTGGTTCTATCGCTTGGTGTCTGAGCCAAGGCGTTTGTGGAAGCGTTATTTGGTGACGAATACTTTGTTTGTGATTGGGGCGGTGAAGCAGTTGGCAAAATTTAAGTTGCAAGGCACGAGGGAGTCATCGTTATGAAGAATCAATATTACTTAACCAGACTGCCTTTTAATTCCGGTGATGGTGTCACGAGGTTTTATGTAGAAGGTGAAATGACAACCGATCTCACAGTGGATTTTAAAGTCGCAGTCGAATCGCCAAGCGATGTGAATAAACTCCCCTTTTGTGCGGATTGCTCCGGTGTGCTTGTGTCGGGTGAACTGGTTTATGGTGCCGGTGCTCGAAAGTGTATGCAGTGTGGGTCGGTGTATTTGGTGACTGAGGGTGCATAGAGCAGGTGTTGTATAGCCTGGGCGAGATTGAGATTGGTGCGAATGCGCTGGTATCGCAACGGTCTTATTTGTGCGCAGCCCATCGGTTGCTGAAAATCATTCGAGTGAGCAAATGATTGCTAATCGCGAGGTTGGGCATCGCTTAGTGTGTTGTGCTCCGAAACTTTTGTGAATAGGTAACGATGAAAAATCGAATCATTACAGTGCAGGGTGCCAATGTAACTATTTCCACTCGGGATGAGCAGGACTATATTTCGCTCACAGACATGCTGAAAGCGAAAGACGGAGATTTTTTTATTTCTGATTGGTTGAGGAATCGCAATACGGTCGAATTTCTTGGAATATGGGAGAGCATCTACAACCCTGATTTTAATTATGGCGAATTCGCCATAATTAAAAGCCAAGCGGGCCTTAATAGTTATAAATTAAGTGCGAAAGAGTGGACAGAGAAAACCAAAGCAATTGGCATCTATTCTTCAGCGGGTAGATATGGTGGAACCTATGCCCACAAAGATATTGCTTTCGAGTTCGGCATGTGGATTAGTGCCGAATTTAAGCTCTATCTCATCAAGGAGTTTCAACGGCTTAAAGATGATGAGGAAAAAGCATCTTCGCATGGGTGGAATTTGCAGCGCACCTTGTCTAAGGTGAATTACAGAATTCATACGGATGCGATCAAAGAACGGTTGACTCCAGCACTGCTTACCGCGCAACAAAAAAACACTGTTTACGCTAATGAGGCGGAACTTTTAAATGTCGCGCTCTTTGGCGTAACCGCAAAACAGTGGAGAGACAATAATCCAGACCAATCGGGGAATATGCGCGATGAAGCTACGCTTGAGCAGCTCGTCGTTTTGTCAAATCTGGAAAGTATTAATGCCATGCTGATTTATCAAGGTGTCCCGGCACCTGAGCGACTCGTTCAGTTAAATTCAATGGCCATTACGCAAATGCGCTCATTGATTGGCTTGGGTAACATCAAACAACTGGGTATCAAGCATGGTCACACATAACTCGGCCTTCATGCGAGGCACAACCACGCCGTGTTTTCAGGATCACCTCCATGTGCCGCCTGTGGCAGCGCGGAAGCTGGATATTGTTTGGGTGTGCAAATGATTGCTGATGATACGCAGGTTCAGTAGCTTGATTGCTTCCGGTTGCCCGCTGGCTTTCGCGGCCGTTCTGCCATCATCGTGCAACTGTGGTGGTTGGTACAAAGCACGCTGTTCGCTTGCTCACCGCAATTCATGTTTGGTTGGCGGCGTTGGTTGTTGAAATTGTTCGGTGCCAAAGTTGGCAAGGGTGTGCTGCTGCGCCCCTCAGTCAAAGTCACTTATCCGTGGAAAGTCACTATCGGTGATTTCGCCTGGCTGGGTGATGACGTGGTGTTGTATAGCCTGGGTGAGATTGAGATCGGTGCGAATGCGGTGGTGTCACAACGATCCTATTTGTGCGCAGCCAGCCACGATTACACGCAACCTGATTTTCCAATTTACGCGAAGAAAGTTTGCATCGGTGCACAGGCGTGGCTTGCAACCGATGTGTTCATTGCGCCGGGGGTGACGGTGGGCGAGGGTGCGGTGGTGGGTGCGCGCAGTTCGGTGTTTCATGATTTGCCTCCGATGATGGTGTGTGTGGGGTGTCCAGCGAAACCCATCAAGCCACGCGGTTAGGGGTGGCCTGATGTAGGTCTGGATTAGAAGTGGCCTCGTAAATTCGGACAGTCTTATAAGTGGTAGCCTTGCTCAACCCAAGCCGTGCAGGTCACGGCCAACAGAGGAGCAAGCGC
>JAGVFD010000082.1 GCA_020057805.1 Sideroxydans sp.
ACAAAACCAAGGTGTTGACTGCTTCGCAGCGTATTTTTTATTACTGGATTCCCGCTTTCGCGGGAATGACGCGGTGGTGTTTTTAGGTTGCTTGAGTTGAGCCAGAACTTGGTTCACGCGACTGTCTTATTGAATGAAGCGGTCGATGCCTTGCAGGTGAAGCCTGATGGTATCTATGTGGATGGCACGTTCGGTCGCGGCGGACACAGTCGCTTGATATTGAGCAAGCTGGGAGCATCTGGTCGTTTGATCGCATTCGATAAAGATCCGATGGCGATCGCCTCGGGGCAGGCGATACAGGATGTGCGATTTCACATGGTTCACAGCGGCTTTGAGCATTTGAGCGAGAAGTTGCGCGAGTTGGGTGTGGGCAAGGTGGATGGGGTGTTGCTGGATTTGGGGGTGTCGTCACCGCAGTTGGACGACGCGCAACGTGGATTCAGTTTTCGCTTCGATGCGCCACTGGATATGCGCATGGATACCAGTCGCGGGCAGACAGCGGCGGAATGGTTGGCGGTAGCGGACGAAGGCGAACTGACGGAGGTGATACGTGATTACGGCGAAGAACGGTTTGCTAGGCAGGTTGCAAGGGCGATTATTGCTGCGCGCCAAGAGTGTCCAATCAATACAACGAAACAGCTCACCGATATCGTCGGCAAGACGGTACACACCCGCGAACCCGGCAAGAATCCGGCTACTCGCACCTTTCAAGCTATACGGATTTATATCAACCGCGAACTCGAAGAGCTTGAGAGCGTGTTACCGCAGTGTGTGGATGAGCTGAAGGCAGGCGGACGCATGTCGGTCATTAGTTTCCACTCGCTTGAAGATCGCATGGTGAAGCAGTTCATGCGCGAGGCGGCCGAGGGCGACAAGATACCTAAATGGGTGCCGATTCGTGCTGCCGATGTGCCGCAAGGGAAAGTGAAATTGATGGGCAAGCCGATTTATGCATCGGCAGCAGAAGTAGCGGCAAATCCGCGCGCGCGCAGTGCGGTGTTGCGAGTGGCAGAAAGACTAGGAGAATTAGGTGGCTAGATTTAATGCCTTCCTTCTTTTTATCGCTATCGCTTGCGCGTTAGGTGTTGTGACCTCACAACACAAAGCGCGCAAGTTATTTATAGAACTGCAAAACGAGAAAGAACGAGCTCAACAAATGGAAGTCGAGTGGGGCAAATTGCAGATTGAGCAAAGCACGTTGGTGATGCCCGCCCGCGTGGAAAAGCTCGCGCGTCAGCAATTGCAAATGCAAATCCCACCGAGTGATCAAATTCGTTACATCCGTCTGAATAGCGCGCTGGCGGGGCAATCATGAACTACGCCAACGTGCCCCAAACATCGGCGCAAATCGCACTTCCTGCATGGCGTTCACGCGTGCTGTTTGTGTTTTTGTTAGCGGGCATGCTGGGTTTGTTAGTGCGCGCGGTTTATTTGCAAGGTATTAACAACGACTTTCTGCAACAAAAAGGTGATGCGCGATATGGGCGGGTGATTGAAGTGCCTGCGCATCGCGGCATGATCACCGATCGTAATGGCGAGCCTTTGGCTGTGAGTACCCCTGCCGAAACCATTTGGGCGAGTCCGCCTGATGTTGATGCCACGCCCAAACAAGTGCGGCAATTGGCAGGCATTCTGGGTATGACGGAATCCGACCTTAAAGCGCGCCTGTTTGATACCTCGCGTGAATTCGTATATTTGAAACGCCAACTACCGCCAGAGCAGGCGCAGAAAGTAGCGCTGTTGGCTATCCCCGGCATTTCGATGCGGCGTGAATATCGTCGTTACTACCCGAGTGGTGAAGTGACTTCGCATTTACTTGGCTTCACCGATGTGGACGATAACGGACGCGAAGGAATTGAACTGGCGCAACAAGCGCAACTGGGTGGCAAAGTAGGTAGTCTGCAAGTGATTAAAGATCGCCGTGGTCACATCGTAGAAGACGTGGCGAGTTTGCGTGCGCCTAAAGAAGGCGGCGATGTGGCGTTAAGCATCGACAGCAAAATTCAATTTTTGGCTTTCCGAGAAATCCAACAAGTGGTGGAAAAATATCAGGCAAAAGCCGGTTCCATTGTGGTGTTGGATGCCAAAACAGGGGAAGTGATGGCGCTGGCGAATTGGCCGACCTACAACCCGAATAACCGCGTTCACCCCGCATTGAGTGTGATGCGCAATCGTGCGGTGACTGATTTGTTCGAGCCTGGCTCGACCATGAAACCCTTTACCGCAGCGGCAGTGTTGGAAGCGGGCAAGTACAAGCCAAACACCATGGTGAACACGGAAAATGGCAAGTACACCATCGGCGGACGCACGATACACGACACACATCCAGAGCACTTCTTGAGCGTGGCGCAAGTGATTCAAAAATCCAGCAACGTGGGCGCAGCCAAGATGGCGCTGTCTTTGTCGCCGCAAGATTTTTGGAGCAGCTTGAGTCAGAACGGATTTGGTGCGGCAACCGGAAGCGAATTCCCCGGTGAAGCAACCGGACGTTTGCGTGACTTCAAAACATGGCGTCCTATTGAGCAAGCCACCATGTCATATGGCAATGGAATTTCGGTGAATTTATTGCAGTTGGCACGCGCCTACACCGCGTTTGCCAATGAAGGCGAATTAAAGCCGGTCACCCTGTTCAAACAAACCACGCCTGTCATCGGCACCAAAATATATTCGGCTGAAACAGCCAACGCCGTGCGCGTCATGTTGGAGATGGTAGTGGGGGCGGGCGGCACCGCCCCGCAAGCGCAAGTAGCGGGTTATCGCGTGGCAGGCAAGACCGGCACGGCCCACAAATTGCAAAACGGACGTTACGTGAATCAATACATTGCCTCTTTTGTGGGTATGGCGCCGGCCTCCAATCCGCGACTTATTGTCGCCGTCATGGTGGATGAACCTGCAGGCAAGGAATACTACGGCGGGCAAGTCGCTGCACCCGCATTCAGCAACGTGAT
Source organism: Sideroxydans sp. (assembly GCA_020057805.1). Taxonomy (GTDB): domain Bacteria; phylum Pseudomonadota; class Gammaproteobacteria; order Burkholderiales; family Gallionellaceae; genus Sideroxyarcus. The sequence goes on from JAGVFD010000082.1 coordinate 2,949, forward strand.
GGGGGCGGCATTGCGCACATTAGATGTGGCTTACGACGCGCCCTTGGATAACGTCATCGTCGCGCCCACAACGGCTTTGAGCGAGGAAGACATATGAGTCTTTTCAAGCTTGATGAATTGACAGCGCTCGGGGTGCGCATCACGCGTTTAGTGTCAGACAGTCGCGCCGTGAAAGTGGGTGACACCTTCGTGGCTTACCCAGGTACGCAAGCAGATGGTCGGCGTTTTATTGCACAGGCGATTGCGCAAGGAGCGAACGCGGTGATTTGGGACGCGCAAGATTTCAGCTGGAACATGGCGTGGACCGTTCCCCATTTGGCTGTGCAAAACTTACGCGCCCACGCGAGCCAAATTGCTGACCACGTGTATGCGCAGCCTTCGCAAAAATTATGGATGGTGGGCATTACGGGCACTAACGGTAAGACCTCATGCAGTCATTGGCTGGCGCATTCATTCACGCGCTTGGGTCGTAAAAGTGCGCTGTTGGGTACGCTGGGGAATGGCTTTACGGATGCCCTGCAAGCCACCGCGAACACCACAGCGGATGCGCTCATCGTACAAAGTCTGTTAGCCAACTATGTGCAGCAAGGCGCGCAGGCGGCGGTCATGGAAGTGTCGTCGCATGCGCTGGAACAGGCGCGCGTGGCTAGCGTGCATTACGACGTGGCCTTGCTCACCAACCTCACGCGCGACCATTTGGACTATCACGGCGACATGCAAAATTATGCGCAGGCAAAACGCCGCTTGTTCGAGCGGGCAGGCTTGCGCTATGCAGTATTGAATCTGGATGATTTATTCGGCGCACAGATGGCGACCGAACTGAAAGACCAAAGCGTGCAAGTGATTGGTTACGGTCTGACCGATGGCGCGCTCAAGCTGGCGGAACAATTAGGCATTCGTATGGTGTACGCCAACCTCACGCAAATGAATGCTCAAGGCTTGAGCTTGCAGCTACACACCAGCTGGGGCGGCGCTGTGCTGCACAGCCCTTTACTGGGGCGCTTCAACGCAGAAAATTTACTGGGTTCATTAGCCGTTTTGTTGGTGAGTGACGTGACGCTAGCGGATGCCGTGCAAGTGTTGAGTGAGCAAAGCGCGGTGGCAGGGCGCATGCAAAGCGTGGGTGGCAAACAGTTGCCTGCGGTGGTGGTGGATTATGCACACACGCCCGATGCGCTGGAAAAAGTGTTGAGTAGCCTGCGCGAACTGACCCCTGCCACTGGCGAGTTGGTGTGTGTGTTCGGCTGTGGCGGTGATCGCGATCGTGGCAAGCGCCCGATGATGGGACGCGTCGCTGCCAAGTTGGCTGATGTGCGCATCGTCACCAGCGACAACCCGCGCAGTGAATCACCACGCGCCATCATGGATGAAATCATGGGCGATGCGCCCAAGCAATTCGTGCCAATCGAAGACCGCGCGCAAGCGATTGAGCAAGCCATTCGTCACGCGCGTCTAAACGACACCGTGCTGATTGCAGGCAAGGGACACGAGGACTATCAAGAAATTGCAGGCGTGCGCCACGCATTCTCGGACGTGACGATTGCGCAGCACGCTTTGGACGTATGGAAAAATCAGGAGCAACCCACATGATGCTGCTGTCACAAGCCGCGCAAGCCATCAATGCGCAACGCGAAGGTGCCGATGTTTTATTCAGCGCGGTATCGACCGATACGCGCTCTATAAAAGCGGGCGATTTATTTATCGCGCTCAAAGGTGACAATTTTGACGGCGCCAAGTTTGTGGCGGATGCCCTTAAAGCGGGTGCGGTAGCCGCAGTGGTGAGTGTCGAAGGCTACGAGCAAATCCACGCAACACTCAATCCTCAATCCTCAATCCTCGTCGTCAAAGACACGCGCCTTGCTTTAGGTAAATTAGCGGCGCATTGGCGTGCGCAGTTTGATATCCCGCTCATCGGCATTACGGGCAGCAATGGCAAAACAACCGTGAAGGAAATGCTAGCTGCGATTTTGCGCGTGGCAGCGGGTAATGATGAGGCGGTGCTTGCCACACAAGGTAATTTGAATAACGACATCGGCATGCCGCTCACCCTACTTAAGCTGCGCGCGCACCATCGCTATGCCGTGATTGAAATGGGGATGAATCATTTGAACGAAATTGATTACCTCACGCGCTTGGCACGTCCTGATGTGGCCGTGGTGAACAATGCATCAGGTGCGCATTTGCAAGGCTTGGGTTCAATCGAAGGCGTGGCGCGTGCCAAGGGTGAAATTTTTGCAGGACTGAATGGACACGGCACGGCGGTGATTAACGCGGACGACAATCACGCCGCGCTGTGGCGTAGCTTGGCGCGTACTAATCGCATTTTTGATTTTGCGCTGGCGCATAGCGCTGCGGTGCAAGGTAAGTGGCTTGCCTCTGAATTCGGCGGTGAACTCAAGCTACGCACGCCCTTGGAGAGCATCAACGTTCAGCTGCAAGTGCCGGGCGAACACAACGCGCGCAACGCACTGGCCGCTGCGACAGCCGCCCTCTCTTTGCAAGTATCAGTGGGGGTGATTGCGCAAGCATTGAGTGCGTTTTCCGGCGTGTCTGGGCGCTTACAACGCAAGCAAGGGTTGCATGGCGCGACGGTCATTGATGACACCTATAACGCTAATCCCGCTTCGATGGCGGCCGCGCTAGACGTGCTGGCACAAGCGCAAGGTAAGCGCGTGTTTGTGCTGGGCGACATGGGGGAATTGGGTGATGACGCAGAAAAATTTCACAACGAAGTCGGCGTGGCTGCTCGAGAGCTAGGCATTGAACGCATGTTGGCTTTGGGCGCGATGAGTGTAGGCGCCGTGCAAGAGTTTGGTGTGGGTGCGCAACACTTCGCCGACATTGACGCCCTGCAAAGGGAATTAGAAAAAGAATTGGATGCGCACACCACGGTGTTGATTAAGGGGTCGCGCTTTATGAAGATGGAAAGAGTGGTCGCCCACTGCGTGGTCGAAGTGAAGGGTAAAGAGGGAAGGGAGAAGGGTGGGCAGGGCGCTGGTTTGTCCCCTTCCCCCTTCACTCTTCCCCCTTCTCAAACAAAGGAGGTTTATTAAATGTTGCTCGCACTAGCCCAGTGGTTGTCTGAAGACGTACGTACGTTCGCCGTGTTCAATTACATCACCTTGCGTGCCGTGATGGCGGCGATGACCGCGCTGTTCATCTCCTTCCTGCTAGGACCTTGGATGATCCGCAAGCTGACTGTGATGAAAATTGGCCAATCAGTGCGCACCGATGGGCCACAAACACATTTGGTTAAAGCGGGCACGCCGACCATGGGTGGTGCGCTCATCCTCGCATCGGTCGCCATCACTACTTTGTTGTGGGGCGATCTGCACAACGCCTACATCTGGGTAGTGCTGCTCACTACGTTGGGTGTGGGTGCGATCGGCTGGGTGGATGACTATCGCAAAGTGGTGCACCGCAATCCAGATGGCCTGTCCGCACGCGCCAAGATGTTTTGGCAGTCTCTCATCGCTTTGGCGGTCGGCATCTTCTTGTGGACGCATGCGACGCTGCCAGCGCACACCGAACTCATCGTGCCTTTCTTTAAGAGCTGGGTGTTCCCGCTCGGCATGGTCGGCTTCCTCGTGCTGGTGTATCTCACTATCGTGGGTAGCAGTAATGCAGTGAATCTCACCGACGGGCTGGATGGTCTAGCCATCATGCCGACGGTAATGGTGGCGAGCGCATTGGCGATTTTTGCTTACGTCGCAGGTCATGCTGAATTTTCCAAATATCTCGGTGAGCCATCCATTCCGGGCGCAGGCGAGTTGGCGATTTTCTGTGCCGCTATCGCGGGGGCGGGATTGGCCTTTTTGTGGTTCAACGCCTATCCCGCCGAAGTGTTCATGGGTGATGTGGGTGCGCTTTCATTAGGTGCGGCATTGGGTACGGTTGCCGTCATCATCCGTCAAGAATTAGTGCTGTTCATTATGGGGGGCGTGTTTGTCGTGGAAGCCGTGTCCGTGATGTTGCAGGTGTCCTATTTCAAATACACCAAATATCGAACGGGTAAGGGGCAGCGCATCTTGTTGATGGCGCCGTTGCATCATCACTTTGAACAAAAAGGTTGGAAAGAGACGCAGGTCGTCGTACGTTTTTGGATCATCACCATGTTGTTGGTGCTGATTGGTTTGGCTACGTTGAAGTTGAGATAACAATGAACGAATTGCGCAATCAATCTGTGTTGGTGATTGGTCTCGGTGAGACCGGGTTGTCACTCGCACGCTGGTTGACGGCGCAAGGCGCGCAAGTTTGCGTGGCGGATAGTCGTGCCACACCGCCGGGCGCAGATGCTTTGTACAAAGAGATGCCGCAGGTGGATGCACATTTCGGTCCGTTCCGTGACGAATCTTTAGTCGGGATCGACCGCATTGCTATAAGCCCCGGCGTGCCACTGGCGGAACCCTTCGTGCAGCGTGCGATTGCGCGAGGAATTCCTGTGGTGGGGGACATCGAGTTGTTAGCACAACAACTGGCGACCAACGACTATCGACGCAACACCAAGGTCATCGCTATCACCGGCGCGAATGGCAAGACCACGGTCACAAGCATGGTGGGGGCGATGTGTGCTGAAGCGGGATTGGATACGCAAGTCGCAGGCAACATTTCGCCTGCCGTGTTGGATGCCTTGAGTCAGCGTACGCAGCAGCCACAGGCATGGGTGCTGGAATTGTCCAGTTTCCAACTCGAAACAACGACCAGCCTAAATGCCGATGTCGCTGTAGTGCTGAATGTGACGGAAGACCATCTAGACCGCTACGACGGCAGCATGGAAAAGTACGCCGCTGCTAAGGCGCGCATCTTTCAAGGGGCAGGTGTGCAGGTGTTCAATCGTGAAGATGCTCGCAGCGTCACAATGAAAATCGCAGGACGCTCACAAATTAGTTTTGGTTTGGATACCCCGATGAGCGAATTAGATTGGGGCATCAAGCGTGAAGGCTCAATTATTTGGCTCATGCAAGGCACACAAAAAATCATGCGCGCGGATGAGCTGCAAGTGAGCGGCATGCACAACGTAGCTAATGCACTCGCCGCGTTGGCTTTGTGTCGCTCGTTAGGACTGCCACTCGCGCCCTTGGTGAAGGCGCTGCGTAGATTTAAAGGCTTGCCGCATCGCGTAGAAAAAGTCGCGGAGATAAATGACGTGACTTACTACGACGATTCTAAAGGTACCAATGTGGGCGCGACGGAAGCGGCACTAAAAGGAATGGGCAAATTATCAGTCGTCATTTTGGGCGGCGAGGGTAAGGGACAGGATTTCTCGCCATTGAAAAGCGCGGTGGCACAACATGCACGCGCCGCCGTGTTGATTGGACGCGATGCGCCGCTGATTGAAAAGGCGCTGCACGGTTGCGGCAAGCCGATCTTAAAAGCACGCGACATGAATGACGCGGTGCGCATCGCCAGTATCACCGCGCAACGTGGCGATGCGGTGCTGATGTCGCCTGCCTGTGCGAGTTTTGATATGTACAAAAATTATTTGCACCGCGCCGAAACATTTATTGCGGCGGTGAAAAATTTAGAGGTGGAGGCGACATGCATAGCGCAGTCTTAAATTCGCCACGCCGTCATGTGGTTGCCGAGTACGACACGGTGCTGGTGTGGATTGTCACAGCGCTGCTGGCGATTGGCTTGGTGATGGTGTATTCCGCGTCGATTGCGACTGCTGAAGCAGGTAAATACACCGGCCATCAGGCCACGTACTACCTCGTGCGACACAGCATTTTCATCAGCATCGGATTGGTGATGGCGGTGTTAGCGTTTCAAGTGCCCACCCAGCTGTGGCAAAAATACGCACCCTATTTATTTTTGTTCGGTGTGGTGTTGCTGCTGCTGGTGCTGATTCCCGGCGTAGGAAAAGTGGTTAACGGCAGTCGTCGTTGGTTGTCATTTGCAGTCTTCAATTTGCAGCCGTCTGAATTGATGAAATTGTTTGCTGTGCTGTATGCCGCCGACTATGCAGTGCGCAAAGGCGCAGTGAAAGACCAAATACTTAAGCCCTTCGTGCCCATGTTTTTGGCGATTTTCTTGGTGGGTACGTTGTTGTTGTCCGAGCCTGATATGGGCGCGTTTGTGGTGATTTTGGCGATTGCGATGTGCACCTTGTGGCTAGGCGGATTCAATCTGAAAATTTTTGGCGCGCTGACGGTGGCCGTGCCGCTGGCCTTTGCCGCGCTGATTTTTTCATCTCCCTATCGCATGGAGCGCGTGGTCGGATTTATGAATCCATGGGCAGATCCGTATGGCAAGGGCTATCAATTAAGTCATGCCTTGATTGCTTTCGGACGCGGTGAGTGGTTCGGGGTTGGATTGGGCGGTAGTGTTGAGAAGCTGTTTTATCTACCTGAAGCGCACACCGACTTCTTGCTGGCGGTCACGGCTGAAGAGCTGGGCTTGATGGGGGTCTCGGCGGTGTTGATTTTATTCGCATGGCTCATTGTTCGCGCTTTCGCTATTGGGCGTCAGGCCGCAATGTCTGAGCGTCTGTTCCCCGCGCTGGTGGCACAAGGCATCGCCGTGTGGTTGGGCGTGCAAGCCATGATCAACATCGGCGTGAACATGGGGGTGTTGCCGACCAAAGGATTGACCTTGCCGTTCCTGAGTTTCGG
>JAGVFD010000040.1 GCA_020057805.1 Sideroxydans sp.
ATAACATTTCCTTTTTTATAAAGTTGGTTGGTGAGAAGTGCGGTGTGTACCGTGTTCACTTGCTGCGTATCAGCTCAGGCAAGGTTAACGGACGCGCTTTTATAGACGCTAATGCAGGGGTGGGCAAGGGACGTGGGGGTAAAACTTGAAGCGCGCAACACTTGTTTGCAATGTGCCTGCGCTGGGGGTAGCCCAGCTTGCTAATAAAACTTAAACCCCTGCGTGTTCCGCCTGCACATCGGCGAAGTAGCTAGAGCGCACCATCGGGCCACAGGCAGCGTGCGAGAAGCCTATTTTTTTGGCCTCCTCTTCAAACATCTTGAAGGTGTCGGGTGGGGCGTAACGCAGCACGGGTAAATGGCCTTCAGAAGGTTGCAGATATTGGCCAAGGGTGAGCATCTCCACATCGTGTGCGCGCATGTCACGCATCACTTGCAACACCTCATCGTCCGTTTCGCCCAGCCCCAACATCAAGCCAGATTTGGTGGTGACGTGTGGGAAGCGCGCTTTGAAATCCTTCAGCAATTTCAGCGAATGCGCGTAGTCCGCACCCGGGCGCGCCAAGCTGTAGAGACGTGGCACGGTTTCCATATTGTGGTTCAACACATCAGGCAGACAAGGTGCCATCGCCTCTAGTGCAACGTCCAAGCGACCGCGAAAATCAGGTACGAGCGTTTCCAACTTGGTGTTGGGTGAAGACGCGCGGATGGCGGAGAGGCAATCGGTGAAATGCTGCGCGCCGCCGTCGCGTAGGTCATCCCTGTCCACGCTGGTAATCACCACATATTTCAAATTGAGTAGCGCGATGGAATGCGCCAGTTGTGCAGGTTCCTTGATGTCGGGCGGTAGCGGCTTGCCGTGCGCTACGTCGCAAAAGGGGCAGCGCCGCGTGCATACATCGCCCAAAATCATAAACGTTGCCGTGCCCTTGCTAAAACACTCGCCGATGTTGGGGCAAGACGCTTCCTCGCACACGGTGTGTAAATTGTGTTCGCGCAACATGCGCTTCACTTCGTTATACCCCGCGCCACTGCCCGATTTGACGCGAATCCATTCAGGTTTGCGCAAGCGGGTTTGCAAGGGAATAATTTTGATGGGATTACGCGCTGTTTTGGCCGCGCCAGTTTGTTTGATAGGTTCGTTCATAGGGACGGATTGTAGAACATTCATAAAACAAAGCGGGAGGGAGCTTGCACTCCCTCCCGCTTTAGTGGTGCATCAGCCTAATTAAAACGCCAGATGCGCACTGCTTACCATGAAGAACAACATGGGAATCGACAGCGCAGTGTTGGTGCGTGAAGCCAAGAATGCAACGCGACGCGCCTTATTCTTTTCTTCATCGGTTGCGGCCACGATACCCAGAATTTTCTTCTGATTAGGCCAGATGATGCCCCACACATTCAGGAACATAATCGTGCCCAGCCAAGCGCCCACGCCAATAGCAGCGAAGCCTGTTTGGAAGGTAAAGGCGCTCACGAAATTGCCGCCCAGCATGGCCGCACCGAGTACCCAAGTAGCCAATGCCGCCCAACGGAAGAAGAACAAAGCGCGTGGCGCAACGTGTTTAGAAATACCTGCCGCTGTGCCATCTGCGCCCGCTGCCTTCATCGCGGCTACTTGCACAAAATTGAAGTAGTACAACAGGCCAATCCACAGAATGCCCGACAAAATATGCAGAAATCTTTCGATAACGAGAGTCAGTTCCATGATTAGGCTCCTACCAAACTTTTAACGACAAAATACAAAACAAACGTCAACACAAACCCAGTGATGACCGTCCCCCAAAGTGAATCCAGCGGATTTTTCATGTGATTTCCTTTACAGATGATTAAGCGAAACTACAAAAACGTAGCCTGCATATAATCCGTGCAAACCACTCAACTATGCAAGCATTTTTTAGCTGGAGTCCGCATAACAGGTGCGGGAATAGGTAGGGCGGAGCGCGCTTCGCACGTATTTTTGATTGCCGTCATTCCCGCGAAAGCAGGAATCCAGTCCAAATAAGAATCCATTGCGCAGCAATGACAACCCCAGGGCCTATTGAATAAACCAACTGGACTCCGGCCTGCCCGCAGGGCAGCCTGTCCTGAGTTTATTGAAGGGTCGGAATGACGTGGCGGTTTTTTCTTGGCTTGTTTGATACATATAGCTGGGATCTTTCGCCACGTTAAGGCGTATCAATTGACGCTGTAGTTTGGCGGCATGTTTAGGTTGTATGCCTGCCTTACTGCCCGTCTCGAAAAAGGCTTTGAGGCCTTTGTGTTTGAAGGTCTTATCGTATTTTAACTGTGTAGCGTGGGGTTTCAGGTGTCAAGCGGTTATAGGTGGGAGTGATGCGAGACATACATAGCGTTGCGTCAATAGTGTTTAGTTGCGCAGGGCGCAATTGTTATTGCTTCGAATACAAGATTGAAAATATGTAATCGTTCGATTACAGTCAATTTATGTACACGATTAAACCTTTACCTGAATTTACGATTTGGCTGGATGGTCTGAAAGATTGTGAGACGCGCGTTCGTTTGTCGCGTCGTTTGGATAAGGTTCAGCGTGGTCAGGTAGGCAATGGAGTATTTGAGTTGCGCGAACATTTGGGGCGCCGGCTGGCGCATGTATTACATACAGCAAGGTTCGGTGATGATTGTGATGTTGGGCGGAGGCGATAAATCTACGCAGTCTGCTGATATTGCGAAGGCGGTGAAATTAGCCGCAATGATTAAAGGAGTAAGCCATGAGTAAAAAAAATTAACGTTGCTGAGTTGCCAGAATTTGACCTTGCAGAGCAACTTAAAACCGAGGCAGACATTGCAACTTATTTAACCATCGTGTTGGAAGAAGGCGATAGCTCTGAACCCGTTCACGCTTTGGGTGTGGCAGCACGTGCACGTGGCATGACGGATATTGCCAAGCAATCAGGACTAACCCGCGAGGCTTTGTATAAGGCGTTGCGTGCCGATGCGCAACCTCGCTTTGAAACGATTAGTCGTGTGTGCGCCGCGTTGGGGGTGAAGTTGGTGGTTCAGCCTGTGCATTCTTGATGGGCTAAATGTTTTTCGTTGCGCCATTTTTGAATTGACGTGTTCGATTACAAATTTTTAGGAATAAATATCGCCATCAAAAGTAAAATGGCGACTCTGTGTAAATTCAATACTGCTGTCCCTTTATCTCTTCCCTATGAATAATCTAATCCTTCTAATG
>JAGVFD010000186.1 GCA_020057805.1 Sideroxydans sp.
TGGAAACACCGTCTAATCCACTGACTGAAATATCGGACATCGCCGCGTTGGCGTTGGTGGCGAAAAGTTGCGGCGCTTTGTTGGCGGTGGACAATTGTTTCTGTACGCCCATCTTGCAACGCCCCCTGGACTTGGGCGCGGACATCGTGATTCATTCCGCCACTAAATATATCGACGGGCAAGGTCGTGTCTTGGGCGGTGCGGTATTGGGAAGCAAAAAGTTGATGGAGCCAGTGTACGGCTTTTTGCGTACTACAGGCCCAACCATGAGTGCGTTCAACGCGTGGGTGTTTTTGAAAGGGCTGGAGACACTTAAGCTGCGCATGGATGCGCACAGTGCGAATGCTTTGGAGCTGGCGCAATGGCTGGAAAAACAGCCGAATGTGTCGCGTGTGTTCTATCCTGGTTTGCCCTCGCACCCACAACACGCGCTGGCGATGAAGCAGCAAAAGACCGGAGGCGGCATCGTCGCGTTTGAAGTGAAGGGCGGCAAGGCGGCCGCGTGGAAGGTGATTGATAACACCAAGATGCTATCCATCACTGCAAACTTGGGTGATACCAAGACCACCATCACCCATCCCGCGACGACGACGCACGCGCGCATCACGCCAGAGGCACGTGCAGCAGCCGGTATCAACGATGGCTTGATTCGCATTGCGGTGGGATTGGAAGCGGTGGTGGATATTCAGAATGATTTGGTGCGCGGGTTAAGTTAAAAAACTTGTCCACGAAATACACGAAAAGCACGAAATATTTAATTGCACTCTGTGTGTGTGCTGAATTCAGCTTGCTGTTTTTTTTCGTGTATTTTCGTGCTTTTCGTGGACAAAAAGGGTTTGCAAGATGAATGAACTAGCCACACAAATAGGTGCTGCACTCCAGTTAAACGGCATGATGCTGGCAACAGCCGAGTCGTGCACGGGCGGTGGAGTGGCGCAAGCGGTGACCGATATTGCGGGCAGTTCAGCGTGGTTTGAGCGCGGTTTTGTCACCTACACCAATCAGGCAAAGGTCGAGATGTTAGGCGTGCGGCAAAGTACGCTTGATGCCTACGGTGCTGTGTCAGAGATGACCGTGCGTGAGATGGTGGCGGGCGCGATGGCACATAGTCATGCCCACCTCGCTTTGGCGGTGAGTGGCATCGCCGGTCCAAGTGGGGGCACGCCCGATAAGCCCGTGGGAACGGTGTGGTTCGCATGGGCTTTGCGTCATGGTGAAGTGGTGGTGTGCCGCCATCAACTGGCAGGAGACCGTGCTGCTGTACGTGTGCAATCAGTCCAAATCGCCTTACAGGGCGTGCTAGATAGTCTGAAAAACCTCTCAAAAACCGCCTGAAAAATAAAAGAACGAACGTTCTGTACAACTCGAAAAGGGTGTGCCACAATCCGCCCGTCAATTTTTTAGGAGATAAACATGGACGACAACAAAAGCAAGGCACTGGCAGCGGCGTTAAGCCAAATTGAAAAGCAATTCGGCAAGGGTTCCATCATGCGTTTGGCGGAAGGTGAAGCCATTAAAGACGTAGAAGTGGTCTCCACAGGTTCACTAGGATTAGACATTGCATTGGGCGTAGGTGGCTTGCCACGCGGCCGTGTTATCGAAATCTACGGCCCAGAATCTTCGGGTAAAACTACGCTGACTCTACAAGTCATTGCCGAGATGCAAAAGCTAGGCGGCACCGCCGCTTTCATTGATGCGGAACATGCGCTCGATCCGCAGTACGCACAAAAGCTCGGCGTAAAAGTCGAAGATCTGTTGATCTCACAACCTGACAACGGCGAACAAGCACTGGAAATCGTGGATATGCTGGTGCGTTCTGGCTCGGTAGATATTGTGGTGGTGGACTCTGTTGCGGCATTGACACCCAAAGCCGAGATTGAAGGTGAGATGGGGGATGCGCAAATGGGCTTGCATGCTCGTTTGATGTCGCAAGCCTTGCGCAAGCTGACTGCCAACATCAATCGCTCCAACACCATGGTCATCTTCATTAACCAAATTCGTATGAAGATTGGCGTGATGTTCGGCAACCCAGAAACCACTACCGGCGGTAATGCGCTGAAGTTCTACGCTTCCGTGCGTTTGGATATCCGCCGCATCGGCGCCATCAAAAAAGGCGACGAAGTGATTGGCAACGAAACCCGCGTGAAGATTGTGAAGAACAAAGTCGCGCCACCGTTCCGTGAAGCCTTGTTCGATATTCTGTATGGCGAAGGCATCTCACGCGAAGGCGAAATTATCGAACTCGGCGTGCAACACAAACTGGTTGAAAAATCGGGTGCGTGGTACGCCTACAACGGTGAAAAAATCGGACAAGGTAAAGACAACGCACGTGAATATCTGCGTGAACATCCTGAAGTTGCTTTTGAAATTGAAAACAAAGTACGCGCTATCTTGGGCATTACCTTGTTAGAAGCTGCCACTGAAAAACCTAAAGCCAAAACCAAAGCCTCAAAAGCTGACGCCAAAGCCGCCGAGTAAATATGGCAGGCGATGACCGATGAGGAAAAAGCCTGAAACCAGCCTGCGCGGACGTGCCTTGCAATACTTGGCGCGCCGCGAATACAGCCGCGCTGAACTGCGCGCAAAGTTGCTTTCCTATGTTGTTGAACCGGAAGATGACTTTGCCGCTCCCCCTCCTGTTGATTTAGACGCACTGTTGGATGACCTAAGTGCACGCGGTTGGTTGTCCGATGCGCGCGCCACCACACAATTAGTCCATGCCAAACGCAAACGCTTCGGCACGCAACGCATCACCCACGAACTGCGCCAGCGCGGTATTCCCGATGAGTTGATTGAGGCCGAATTGCCTGCATTGAAAGAAAGCGAACTCGAAGCCGCACGCGACGTGTGGCAAAGAAAGTTCGGCACCCTCCCGCAAGACGCAAAAGAGAAAGCCAAACAAATGCGCTTTTTGCAGTCCCGAGGATTTTCGATGGAGTCGATTTTGAAAGTGATGCGCAGTGAGGTTAGTGATGAGTGACGGAATTATGTGGAGTGGTGCTGATTCGCCAATTGATAGAAAGGACATGGAATGAGTTCTTTAGCTAATACAGTGAGTTTTGACGCAAATACAATGTGGGTTGAATTTGTTGATGGGCGTAAGCTCGGCGTGCCACTGGCATATTTTCCACGCTTGCTGAACGCCACACCGATACAACGCGAGCATTTTGAAATCAGTGGTGGTGGCAGTGGCTTACACTGGGATGAGATTGATGAAGACATTAGTGTCGAGAATCTTTTGCTAGGTATCGGGGACAGAACCAGAAGCCACTTGCTGGCCGCTTAACCTTTATAGAGAGCCATCGTGATGGCATCAACGCCTTCTTTGATGCCGCACATCTTCAGCCCTCTAACCCTTGCATGGTATGATGCGCGCCTTGTTTAACGATGCAATTGACACTCAAGGTGCCGCAATGAAAAGCAGTGAAATTCGCCAAAAATTCCTCGATTATTTCGCCTCAAAAGGCCACACGATAGTCGCCTCCAGCTCCCTCGTTCCACATGAAGATCCAACGCTGTTGTTCACCAATGCGGGGATGAATCAATTCAAGGATGTTTTTCTAGGTTTTGATAAACGTCCTTATACGCGCGCAACTACTTCGCAAAAATGCGTGCGTGCGGGCGGCAAACATAACGATTTGGAGAACGTCGGCTACACCGCCCGTCACCATACTTTCTTCGAGATGCTGGGTAACTTCAGCTTTGGCGATTACTTCAAACGTGACGCCATCAACTACGCCTGGGAGCTGCTGACCGTCGTTTTTAAGCTGCCAAAAGACAAGCTCTACGTCACTGTGTATGCCGAGGATGACGAGGCTTATGACATCTGGACAAAGGAGATGGGGCTGACACCAGACCGCGTCATTCGCATCGGCGACAACAA
>JAGVFD010000144.1 GCA_020057805.1 Sideroxydans sp.
CCGACAAAGCGCCGACCACCCCCACCATCACCGCCATCGGATGCGCATCACGACGGAAGCCATTGAAGAAGCGTGCCAGCTGGTCATGCACCATGGTGTGGTGCGTGATGCTAAAAACGAATTCAGTTTTTTGTTCGACCGTGGGTAGCTCACCGTTCATCAACAAATAACAGACTTCTAGGAAGTCCGAATTTTCGGCCAACTGTTCAATCGGGTAGCCTCGGTAGTAAAGCAAACCTGCATCACCGTCAATGTAAGTAATTTGCGACGTGCAACTGGAGGTGGCAAAGAAAGCGGGGTCAAAAGTGAATACACCCAATTTACTCAAAGCGCGAATGTCGATGACATCAGGGCCGAGCGTGCCAGATAGAATGGGCAGTTCAATGCTGCGTCCATCGTCCAAAGTGAGTGTAGCCATGCGCGTTTTTTCCATCATTCCCTCGCTTAATTCAAACTACTTTTAACCATTCCAACACCTCGCTTTGATGGGCGTGGGTTAGCGCTTTACTACCTGTAATTAAATCCCAAAACTGTGTGTCCGGTAAGTCTAACAATTCATCAAACACAATACGTTGCTCATCATTCAACTGCGGATAACGCTGCTCAACAAAACGCCCCAGCACAATATCCAGTTCTAACAAGCCACGCCGGCAACGCCAACGCATACGTTGCAGTTCAACCGAATCCTCGGTACTCATACGGCGCGTTTCACCATCATGTCTTTAATTTTGCCGATAGCCTCGGTGGGGTTCAATTCTTTCGGACACACATCCGCGCAATTCATAATGGTGTGGCAGCGGAACAAACGATAAGGGTCTTCCAAGTTATCCAAGCGTGCCGCAGTGTCTTGATCTCGCGTATCGGCGATGAAACGGTACGCTTGCAACAACCCCGCTGGCCCCACAAACTTATCTGGATTCCACCAGAACGACGGACATGCCGTGGTACAGCAACCACACAGAATGCACTCATACAAGCCATCCAAGGCAAGTCGCTGTTTAGGCGATTGCAAACGTTCGGTTTCAGGCGGCGGGTCGTTGTTCACGAGGTAAGGCTTAATCGAGTGATACTGCTTGAAGAACTGTGTCATGTCCACGATGAGGTCGCGAATCACGGGCAAGCCTGGCAAGGGACGAATTTCAATCGGTTGTTTTAGCGACGACAAGGAAGTGATGCAGGCCAACCCATTGCGACCATTGATGTTCATCGCATCCGAACCACACACGCCTTCACGGCAAGATTTGCGAAAACCCAAGCTATCATCCTGCTTACGCAACATCATCAGCGCATCCAGCAACATGGCATCGCCCGATTCTAAATTCAGCTCAAAGTCCTGCATGTAGGGCGCGGCATCCACATCAGGGTTGTAGCGGTAAATTCTAAATTTCATTGCCGCCTCCTTTAATAAACACGTGCTTTAAGCGGAAATGAATCCACAGTGAGCGGTTTCAAGCGCACGGGTTTGTAATCCAAGCGATGTCCTTCGCTGTAGTACAACGAATGCTTCAACCAATTTTTGTCATCGCGATCTTGGAAGTCTTCACGCGCATGCGCGCCACGACTTTCTTTACGCGCTTCGGCGGCAGTCATGGTGGCTTGGGCAACTTCAATCAAATTGTCTAATTCCAGCGCTTCGATACGCGCGGTGTTAAACACTTTGCTCTTGTCGGTAATTTCAGTGTGGCGCACGCGCTCGGCCACTTCGCGAATTTGCAGCACACCTTCCGCCAACAAATCTGGGAAGCGGAATACACCGCAGTGGGTTTGCATGGTCTTGCGCATGGCATCGCCCACGTCTGCTACTCGTTCGCCATTTTTCTGATTTTCCAGCCGCGCCAAGCGTGCCAAAGGCCTGTCTGCGGCATCTGCGGGGAGCGCTTTGGGATTGGGGTTGTTTTTCAAATCCTCAATAATCTGCCGCGCAGCGGCACGGCCAAACACGATGAGGTCGAGCAATGAATTGCAACCCAAGCGGTTAGCGCCATGCACCGACACACAGGCACACTCGCCGACTGCGTAGAAACCCTGCACCACCACATCTGGCGCTGTGCCTTGCGGCGCAACCACTTGCCCACGATAGTTGGTGGGGATGCCGCCCATCATGTAATGCGCCGTAGGCACTACAGGAATCGGGGCTTTGGATGGATCTACGTGGGCGAACTTCAATGCAATATCACGTATGCCAGGCAGACGGTGACGAATCACTTCGTCACCCAGATGGTCTAACTTGAGCAACACATGGTCGCCGTTAGGTCCGCAACCACGACCTTCTTTAATCTCGGTCGCCATGGCGCGCGACACCACGTCGCGGCTGGCCAGATCTTTCGCATTCGGTGCGTAGCGCGGCATAAAACGTTCGCCGTCTTTATTTACTAAATAGCCGCCTTCACCGCGCACACCTTCCGTAATCAACACACCAGCGCCATGCACGCCAGTGGGGTGAAACTGGAAAAACTCCATATCTTCTAGCGGAATGCCTGCACGTGCGGCCATGCCTAAACCATCACCCGTATTGATGTAGGCATTGGTGCTGGCAGAGAAGATGCGTCCTGCACCGCCCGTCGCAAACAACGTTGCACGCGCTTGCAGAATCATCACTTCCGAGGTTTCGATTTCCATCGCCACCACACCCAACACATCGCCATCCGCATCACGAATTAAATCGAGCGCCATCCATTCCACAAAAAAGTTGGTATTGGCTTTCACGTTTTGTTGATACAAGGTGTGCAACAAGGCGTGTCCTGTGCGGTCGGCAGCGGCACAGGCACGCGGCACGGGATTTTTACCGAAGTCCTGCATGTGCCCACCAAATGGACGTTGATAGATTTTGCCGCTGTCCAAACGGTCGAACGGCATCCCAAAATGTTCTAGCTCATACACCACTTCGGGCGCATTGCGACACATGTACTCAATGGCATCTTGGTCGCCCAAATAGTCCGAACCTTTGACGGTGTCATACATATGCCACAACCAATTGTCTTCATTCACATTGCCTAACGAAGCGGCAATGCCACCTTGAGCAGCAACCGTATGTGAGCGTGTGGGAAATACTTTTGAAAGCACCGCCACCTTAAGCCCCGCTTCAGACAGCGCGAGGGCGGCGCGCATTCCTGCGCCCCCTGCGCCCACTACTACAACGTCAAATGTTCGTTTCGTGATTGCCATTT
Source organism: Sideroxydans sp. (assembly GCA_020057805.1). Classification (GTDB taxonomy): domain Bacteria; phylum Pseudomonadota; class Gammaproteobacteria; order Burkholderiales; family Gallionellaceae; genus Sideroxyarcus. Next base: position 3,168 of record JAGVFD010000144.1, read on the forward strand.
GGTGCCTCTAATTATTCAAAGTTCTAAGCAAGGCAAGGCGCGAACGAAAAATCGCAACGCGGCATATGCCCAATATGTAAGGAGTGATTTTTCGTGAGCAACGCAGTATTGCGACGAAATTTGGATTATTAGAGGCATCCATTACATGCCCCAAAGAATTTGTACCGACCAGATTGCATAAAGGATAAGCGCCAAAATAACCAGCACATGAATCACCAGACGAATACTGGCAGGCTTCACGTAATCCATCACGATGTCACGCACGCCAATCCATGCGTGATAGAAAAGACTTAGCAGAAACAGTAGTGAGAAAGTGCGCATCAAATTGCCAGAAAACAGCTCCGACCAAGTGTCATAACCAAATGCTGGTTGCAACAGTAGTTGCGCCACAATGGCAAGCGCATAAATCGCCATCACCAACGCCGTTACCCGTTGCACCAACCAATCACGCAATCCATAGTGCGCGCCTGTGACAACTCGATTCACCATAACACCACCCCCAACACCAAGGTCAGCGTCAGACTGACAAATAATACCCAGCGACTTGCCGTGCGCGCAGCGGCCAGTGTAGGCAACCAATGCAAATCAATGGCGAGGTAACGCAACCCTGCGCAGAAGTGATGCAGGAACGCCCACATCAATCCCAACAGTATCAACTTCAAAATAGGGTGCGCTAGCTGCTCGGTTAGATTGGTGTAAGTTTCAACTGAGCGCAGACTTTGATCGAATACGAATAACAGTAGCGGTAAGGCCAAAAATAAAATCGCACCACTTGCGCGGTGGAGGATGGAGACATAACCTGAAAGGGGGAGTTTGATTAGGTGTAGCGCGAGATGCTTGGGGCGGGTTTTATGCATTTTTTTCTTCTCATCAGCGACCAAAATTTAATGGCGCAATCCTACACCTGTGCGTAGCGAGTGCAAAGCAATCGGACTACGATGCCGAGGAAATTTAATACTCACGCATTCAATTTCCAATACTGCTTATCGCTATACTCTTCGCGCATTTCCTATTTCCAACCTAAAGTGAGGTCACCATGAAAGCTCCAATTCGTGTCGCTATTACTGGCGCAGCGGGTCAAATCGGTTACAACATGCTGTTTCGTATTGCTAACGGCGATATGCTGGGTAAAGATCAACCCATCATTTTGCAGTTGCTAGACATCCCTCCCGCACAGCAAGCGTTGCGTGGCGTGGCCATGGAATTGGAAGATTGCGTATTCCCGATGTTGCAACAAATCATCACCACCGATGATCCGCGCGTTGCCTTTCGCGATGCCGAGGTAGTGCTGATGGTGGGGGCTAGGCCGCGCGGCAAGGGCATGGAACGTAAAGATTTGCTGGAAGCAAATGGTGCGATTTTTACCGAGCAAGGGCGCATTCTGAATGAAGTCGCCGCACGTCACGTCAAGGTGTTGGTGGTGGGCAATCCGGCCAACACCAATGCGCTTATTACGATGAAAAACGCCCCCGATCTCGATCCGCGCAACTTCACCGCCATGATGCGCCTCGACCACAATCGTGCTATCGCCCAAGTGGCACTCAAACTTTTCCAGCCCATCAACGACATCAAAAAAATGGTGATTTGGGGCAATCACTCAGGCACGCAATATCCTGATTTGTCACACAGCGAAATACGCGGACGCAAGTTACTCGACGTATTGCCTGATGCCAGCTGGATTGAGGACACCTTTATCCCTACTGTGCAAAAACGCGGCGCGGCGGTCATTGAAGCGCGCGGCTTAAGCAGTGCAGCCAGCGCCGCCAATGCGGCTATCTCGCACATGCACGATTGGCTGTTACGCTCACACCATAACGATTGGGTCACCATGAGCGTGCCGTCCGATGGTAGCTACGGCATCCCTGAAGGCGTGATGTACGGCTTCCCCGTCACCTGCCGCAACGGCCACTACACCATCGTGCAAGGCTTGCCCATTAGCGAACTAGGCCGCAAACACATGATGGATAGTTATGCTGAATTGCTCGGCGAACGCGAGCTGGTTAAACACTTACTTAAAAAATAAGGGAACGCAAATTCCAAATTTTAGTTTTTCTTGAGTTGGCAACCTCTCTCCCATCAATTCAGTATCTGGAGAGGGGTTGCAATACCTCAATGGATTTATGAACTAAGTCTCTCCATCCTCAATCCTGAACCAAACCCTTTTAACTTCCGTAATTCGACTATTGGTGTACAGCCATCACATGGGACAGTGTATACGTCGTCATTACTCCAATTGATTCCACCGACAATCTTTATTCCCGCGTCACTTATTTGCCCTGCCTCCATATTCTGCCCCACAGTTAGATTCACTTCAGAACTCACCGTTACTTCAGCATTAAATGTTACTGATGCTGAACTTTTCTTTGAGATTAATACCAACCCACTTTCCGCAATTCTAGATGCACTGACAAGCACAAATTCTTTCCTCCAGTCGTTGCTGGGAAGGGCCTTGTGTAAATCAACAATAGCCAAATCTACCTCCCTTTGATTCGTCGAAGTAAGTCGGCAGACTATATAGTTTGAAAAAGTGAATATATAAGCGTTCTGTTTATGGAAAGTTACTGTTACAGACCCAGTATATTTTTTTGTTTGCTTCATTGTTGCGGCTGACTCTATGCCCAGCTCTTCTATTTTTTCACTAACCCAATTACTATTGCCCAGCGTCCCCGATATACCAATTTGAACATCGACTTCGCCAGTCGAACTAAAGAACTTTCCGCCCCCCGAACCAGATACTTCAGTTACCGTATCAATACCGAAAGCACTAATCGACGAATTATCCTCCACATACATATCTCGCTTTAGTATTCCATAAGCACCAGGAAGAGTTTCCTCATCCATGTCGGCGTTAACATATTGCACCGTATCCATTCTGTGATACTTCTTTGCTAGTTTCTCAATTGACATAATCTTTCCTCTATATAAAAGTAAAAAAATTGCCAGATATCCGCCCATCTGTGGAAACAGGCCTCTGGCAGTCAACGTCGACACGGGAGCTTTCTAATTACTCATTGTCTAACGCGAGTCCATTTTTACATTGTGGGATTAATAAGCAATATGCCAAAAGGCATATACCTAGGCATATACACTTTTGTAAAAAGAAAGATATCGGCCTATATCTTTTGGAGGACTAGGCCAAACCCACCGCCCTCGGTACGAAAGTTGGTGGTTTGCCCTTGGTACAGTCTGGCGGCCATGAGTTGAATGTGGCCGTTGTACACGTAGCAACGCAGGTCATATTTGAGTGCGGCTGTCTCACCATTTTCTAGCGGCACGGCACACTCTCCCGGCAGTGCCAACCGTTGCGCCACATAATCCGCCTGCATAATTTCTTCGAACACGCGCTTGGTTAATTTGTCGCCACGATAGGCGCCCTTGCTGCCATAACCCTTGTTCGGCTTGAAGAACCATTGCTTGCGCTCTGCCCACCAAGTCTCTGCCGCATCGGCATGGACGATTTTGGTTTGCGGAATGCCGTGCAACAAAGTATCAATCGTGGCGGGATGAATGCCCGCTTCTAACAACGCCACCCCGTCTGTCAGCCAAGCTAATTGGCGCTTGTCTGCATAGCGCTGGTGATGCGCGGGATTAGGCGTTACCACCACCTGTAGTTGCTGCCAAGCCTGGTTGAGCGGCGATGCGTGTTGCAAATCAAAGTCAGTGAGGCGGTTGTAAATCAAATCGACCCGCTGCTCTTGGCAATAAATGCCGTCACTGTGCGCATGCAATTCGCTGGGGTCAGCAATCAAGGTGCGAATTCCCGCTTGCTCGAATAGCTGTTGCGCCAATAAAAATTCAGGGTAGAGAAATTGCGCAGCGGGCAGCTCATCCACAATAGCAATGCAGCGCAGCGGTGCATCACCGCGCACCAAGCGCCACTCGTGGCGAAACATGTCCAGAAATTCTGCTTGAATGGCTTTTGCCTGCTGCGGCTCAAGCAACAAGGTGTTCAAAAATGCGCCCCCTGCATTGGTGTTAATTTCGATGAGGTGCGCGCCCTCGCCATTGAGGTGAAAGTCGTAACCGTAAAAAACACCCAGCGCTGCACCTTGATGAGGCACCGCCAGCGCCGCTTCCACGGCGGCAATCACGGCGCGCATCTGCGCCACTTGGCTTGCGGAAACCTGCACGGTTGCCGCTGAAAAAAGATGCGCGTGTGCCGCAGTAAGTGCTGTTTGAAATGCCGAACTCTGTTGACAAATCACAGAGGAAAGTGCGCTTGCATCAACCACCCAACAAGCCCTTCTTCAAATCATCTTGAACCGGTTTAGTGCCCAGCCATACTTTCAACAAAGCGCGATTAAATGCCGCGCCCGCAATCATGCCTCTCGCCACCCCATTCACACTCACCGTTGTGCCACTGTTCGGCTGATAATCTAGCGTGATGATGTCGCCTTTATTCACTTCTTTTACCGCATCGAATAGTTGCGCCATTTGTTTTAACTGCGGCGCAATCGCCACCATTTCGTCGTGACTATGATTTGCCTCAATCGCTTCACTGAACGCGCCATACAACTTGTCACTATCCAAGTTGCGCAACATATGCAACGCAATGCGTCGTGCTACCTCCTCCGCAATCACTGCCTCGCCCGACTTTTGTTTTTGTGGCAGATACAGCGCGGCCACATAAATTTTTAAGAAGTATTTGGTGCGCAAGCCCGCACCGTTCAAATGCAAATTCGCTGCTCCAACGGTCACCTCTTGTTCGGGAGTTACCCCCGCCACTTCTATAGCTTGCACATTCCAGCTCAACAACAAGCCCAATAAACCTAGCGATAGTTTGTTCAAATTAGTCACCCTCAAAATTTATTTCACTTTAAGCCGAGCATGTCTTGTTTAAGACTTTTCTCAACCGGATTTTCGCCCAACCAAATTTTCAGCAAGGCACGATTCACCTCCGCACCTTCCACCACGCCACGCTCTTTACCGTTGATGATGACCTTTGTTCCCACCGCAGGAAGATAATCAAGAAAGATGGTGTCGCCAGGACTCACACCCGATACCGAATCAAAAATGGCGAAGAATTTTTTCATCCCACCGTCCAGTGCAGCCAATTCTGCCGCACTGTGATTTTCATCAATCGCTTTCTTAAATGCATCTAACAGCTTGGACGATTTCATCCCGTACAGCATGTGCAAGGCCACGCGCTTCACGCCTTTATCGGCCAGCACCGCTTCCGCAGTAGTCATTCTCGATTCCAAATAGAGCGCCCCCACATACACATCAATCACCACTTTAGTGCGCGTGCCTGCTCCGTTTAATTGCAAACTATGCCCGCTCACCTGTGCCGCTTCTGCCACGCGCACATCGGCCACATCGCGTGCTTGAACATTCAAGCTCAACATCAGTCCGCATACTGCCCACAGAATTTTATTCATTGCGCTTCCTCTCAATTAAAGTGCTTCAAAGATACCTGCTGCGCCCATACCCGTACCGATACACATCGTCACCATGCCGTACTTCTGTTTGCGCCGACGCAAACCATGTAGCAAC
>JAGVFD010000163.1 GCA_020057805.1 Sideroxydans sp.
CGTCGTAACGATGGCACGGTGTATGTGCCCCTGCGTTTGGATGAGAAGCCTTAAGCAACCAAGGTACAGCTACGTAACCCCACAAAATCGGCTAAAATCCGCGCCTTTCGCAACCGCCGCACTAGTCCCACCTGCCTAACCTAAAACGGATGGGCGTTTGCTCTCTTTACGGGGAGAGTAGGCTTGGGTGAGGCAGTGGGATTTTATAAAAGAGCCTCATGCAACATATCCGCAATTTTTCCATTATCGCTCACATTGATCACGGCAAATCTACGCTGGCGGATCGCATTATTCACCTCTGTGGCGGCTTGTCTGACCGCGAAATGGAAGCACAAGTGCTGGACTCGATGGACATCGAGCGTGAGCGCGGTATCACCATCAAAGCGCAAACTGCCGCCTTGAATTACAAGGCGCGTGACGGGCAGATTTACAACCTCAACTTAATTGATACCCCAGGACACGTGGACTTCTCTTATGAAGTGTCGCGCTCACTTTCGGCCTGTGAAGGCGCACTGTTAGTGGTAGATGCCTCGCAAGGCGTTGAGGCGCAAACCGTGGCCAACTGTTATACCGCACTCGATTTGGGAGTGGAGGTCGTGCCGGTTTTGAACAAAATTGATTTGCCTTCGGCCAATCCAGACAATGCGATTGCCGAGATTGAAGATGTGATTGGCATTGACGCGCACGATGCGGTGCAGTGTTCTGCTAAAACGGGGCTGGGCGTGCAAGACGTCATCGAGGCCATGATTGCCAAAGTACCTGCGCCCAAAGGTGATGTTGCTGCGCCGTTGCAAGGACTCATCATCGACTCGTGGTTTGATAACTATGTGGGCGTGGTGATGCTGGTGCGCATTGTGAATGGCACACTCAAGCCTAAAGAAAAAATTCTGTTCATGGCGAATGGTGCGCAACATCTCACCGAAAACTTGGGCGTGTTCACGCCTAAATCGCAGCCGCGTGATTCCTTGTCAGCAGGGCAGGTGGGCTTTGTGATTGCAGGAATCAAAGAGTTAAAAGATGCCAAAGTGGGCGACACCATTACTTCGGTGATGCGTCCTGCAAGCAGTGCGCTGCCGGGCTTCAAAGAAGTGCAGCCGCAAGTGTTTGCGGGGCTGTTTCCGGTGGAATCCAATCAGTACGAAGCCCTGCGGGACTCGCTAGAAAAGCTTAAATTAAACGATGCGTCACTGCTGTATGAGCCTGAAGTATCGCAAGCTTTAGGCTTTGGCTTTCGCTGCGGATTCCTCGGTTTGTTGCACATGGAAATTGTGCAAGAACGTTTAGAGCGCGAGTTCGACATGGACTTAATTACCACCGCGCCTACCGTTATTTACGAAGTCGTGATGCGTGATGGCAGCATCTTGATGGTGGACAATCCCTCCAAATTACCCGATGTATCAAAAACGGAAGAGATTCGCGAGCCCATCGTGGATGTGAATTTGTATATGCCGCAAGAATATGTAGGCGCGGTGATTACCCTGTGTACGCAGAAGCGCGGCTTGCAAAAGGACATTAGCTATCACGGCAAGCAGGTGTTGCTGAAATATGAAATGCCTATGGGCGAAATCGTGATGGATTTTTTCGACAAGTTGAAGTCGGTATCGCGTGGCTACGCCTCAATGGATTACGAGTTCAAAGAATATCGTTCGGCGGATGTGGTGAAGGTGGACATCCTTATCAATAGTGAGAAGGTAGATGCGCTATCTATCATCGTGCATCGTGCTAATAGTCAGCATCGTGGTCGCGAAGTTGCGGCCAAAATGCGCGAATTGATTCCTCGTCAAATGTTCGATGTGGCAATTCAAGCCGCTATCGGCGCCAACATTATTTCGCGTGAAAACGTAAAGGCGTTGCGTAAGAACGTATTGGCTAAATGTTATGGCGGTGACATTTCGCGCAAACGTAAGCTGTTGGAAAAGCAAAAGGCGGGTAAGAAGCGCATGAAGCAAGTGGGTAGTGTAGAAATTCCACAAGAGGCGTTCTTGGCTATTTTGCGCGTTGACGATAAATAAGCGGAGCAGGAAAAAATGACGTTTGCACTTATTCTGTTTTCACTTTTGCTGGTCACCGGGTTGGTGTGGTTGCTGGATCGTTTTGTGTTGCGTGCGCAACGCGTTACAGGCAGCAAAGAGCCTTGGTGGATCGAGTATTCCAAAAGTTTTTTTCCAGTGATTCTTGCGGTATTTGTATTCCGTTCTTTTGTGGTCGAACCCTTCAAAATCCCGTCTAGTTCAATGGTGCCTACTTTACATGTGGGCGATTTCATTTTGGTCAATCGTTATACCTATGGGCTGCGCTTACCTATCGTCAATAAAAAAGTGCTTGAGATTAATCAGCCGCAGCGCGGCGACGTGATGGTGTTCCATTACCCTAATGAACCCACCATTGATTACATCAAACGCGTGGTCGGTGTGCCGGGTGATGAGCTGGTTTATCGTGATAAGCAGCTGTGGGTGAATGGGGTAGAGCAAGTAAAACAGCGTGGCGAGGATTACAATTTTCTGGAAAGTGGTTTGAACTTTGTGCATACCGAGCAATACATCGAAAACTTGACGGGTAAACCACATCCCGTTCTTATCAACCCCGATATGCCCTCCATTCACTTGGCTAATGTGGATGAATTTCCGCTACATGAGCAGTGCAGTTATAGTGCGCAAGAAATGCGCTGCACGGTACCCGCAGGACATTACTTTATGATGGGCGACAATCGTGATAACAGTCGAGACAGTCGTTATTGGGGATTTGTGCCAGATGAAATGATTGTAGGTAAAGCGTTTTTCATTTGGATGAATTTTGGTGAGTTGCAGCGCGTGGGTTTAAGTATCAATTAATTGATGAAAGGAATGGCAATGAAATCATTCAGCAATCAACAACGTGGTGTGAGCTTTATGGGCTTTATTTTGATAGCGGCGCTGGGATTATTTCTCGTTATTTTGGGAATGAAAATGATACCTGCTTATATTCAGAGTGCGCAAATCACGTCTATTTTCAAAACGATTGCGGCAAGCCAAGAGTTGCAAACGGGCACCATTAGAGATATCAAAGCGGCGTATTCCAAGCGTGCAGATATTGATGATATTAAAGATGTAACAGTAGAAGACATCGAAATTGAACAAGAGAGCGGCTCTTTGAAATTGAGCGCCTCCTATAAAAAAACGATTCCAGTAGCAGGTAATGTCAGCCTCTTGCTGGAGTTCAATCCGAGTAGCAAATAATTATCTCAATGAAACACGCGGCACTGTGTCGGCAAATTAACTATCAATTTGCGCAACCCACACTGTTGCAGCGTGCGCTCACGCATCGCAGTTACAGCGCAGGACATAACGAACGCTTGGAGTTTCTGGGCGACAGCGTACTCAACTGCGTGATTGCTAAGTATCTGTTTCAAACTTTCCCCGACGTTAATGAAGGTGATTTATCGCGTTTGCGTTCTAACTTGGTGAACCAACAAACACTCGCTTTACTTGCGCAACAATTAAATCTAGGCGACTACTTATACTTGGGTGAAGGCGAGCTGAAGAGTGCAGGGGCGAGTAGGCCGTCTATTTTGGCGGACGCGGTAGAGGCTATTCTGGGTGCAGTTTTGTTGGATGCAGACTTTGTCGCTGCGGAAAAAGTGGTGCTGGGTTTGTATGTTCCCTTCATCGCAAAAACAGATTTAGCGACACTCGGAAAGGACGCTAAAACCCTGCTCCAAGAGTATTTGCAAGGTCGCAAAATGGCGTTGCCGCAATACGCGGTAGTGCAGATTAAAGGTGAAGCGCACGCGCAAACGTTTGTGGTGTCGTGTGTCATTTCGAAACTCAACATCACCACCCAAGGCGAGGGTGCAACCCGCCGCCTTGCCGAACAAGGTGCCGCTGAAACGGCTTACAAGAGAATACAACCATGACTGAAACTCAAAATACACACAGCGGTTTTATCGCCATTGTGGGGCGTCCGAATGTAGGCAAATCGACTTTGCTTAATCATCTTATTGGGCAAAAAATTAGCATCACTTCGCGCAAGGCACAGACCACGCGCCATCGCATCACCGGCATCCTGACCGAAGATAAAACACAATTTGTTTTTGTCGATACGCCAGGCTTTCAAACGCAGCACACCAATGCACTCAATCGCAGTATGAATCGAGTCGTAACCAACAGCCTGCGTGAAGTGAATGTGGTGTTGTTCGTATTAGAAGCGCGCCACTTTGATGAGCGCGACAAACAAGTGTTGGAATTGTTGCCGCAAGATCGCCCTGTCATTCTCGTCATCAACAAAGCCGATTTGATGCAGGATAAAAACGAGCTCCTGCCCTTCATTCAAGAGATTGCTGCTTTGCGCCATTTCGCCGCCATCGTGCCGGTGAGTGCGCGCCAAGATAAACATCTAGACACCTTGTTGGCCGCGATTCGTCCATTTTTGCCAGAAGGCGAACACTTGTACGCCGAGGATGACATCACCGACCGTAACGAACGTTTTTTGGCGGCCGAAATGTTGCGCGAAAAAGTATTCCGCTTCACGGGTGATGAATTGCCTTATTCGGTCAGCGTCGTCATTGAGCAATTCCAAATGGAAGGTAAATTGCGTCGCATTCACGCCGCCATCTTGGTGGATAAAGATGCGCACAAGGCTATGCTCATCGGCAGCAAAGGCGAAAAACTTAAAGAAATCGCCACGCAAGCGCGCCTCGACATGGAAAAACTATTCGACGGAAAAGTGTTTCTTGAAGTGTTCGTCAAAGTGCGTAGTGGTTGGGCAGACAGCGCGCAGATGTTGAAGTCATTGGGGTATGAGTAATTCCAAGCAACGCATTCAGGATGAACTTTCCTTCGTCCTGCACAACTACCCGTTCCGCGAAACCAGTTTAGTCATCGAGGTGTTCAGTCGGCAATACGGGCGCGTGCCTTTGGTGGCACGCGGCGCCCGTCGCCCGCGCTCGGTGTTGCGTGGGCTGTTGATGAGTTTTCAGCCGCTCGCCTTAAGTTGGTTTGGTAAGCACGAATTGCGTACCTTGCACAGCGCCGAGTGGCAGGGCGGGCAGCCGCAATTGCAAGGCACAGCGCTACTGTGCGGTTTTTATCTGAATGAATTAATTTTGAATTTAATGGCGCGCGACGATCCTCACGCCAGCTTGTTTGACTATTACCAGCAGACCTTGCAGCGCCTTGCCCAAGAGACGGATCACGCATTCACCCTGCGTTGTTTCGAAAAGCACATGTTGCAAGAACTCGGCTATGCCCTGCCGTTAGAGCATGAAGCGGGGTCGGACAAGCCCATTGTGTCCACGCAAACCTATCGCTATATACTCGAACACGGTGCGATTGTTGAAACGCCCGATGCCACGCAAGGCATGTCCATTGCGGGTAAGACGCTGTTGGATATGGCGGCAGACGATTATCGTGATGTGAATAGCGCGCGTCAGAGCAAGCAATTGATACGCATGCTGCTCGACCATTATCTGGCGGGAAAGCCGTTGCACACGCGTGAACTGATGCGAGATTTGCAGAAGCTGTAAAAACGTTATCCGCAGATTTAGTAGATTGACGCAGATTAAAGTCCACACCGCATTTTTTGATTTTGCTTTTAATCTGTGGAAATCTGCGCAATCTGGGCACAAAAAAAGAAAGTAGAAAAATGATCAAACTCGGACTTAACATCGACCACGTTGCTACCCTGCGCCAAGCGCGCGGCGCACGTTATCCCAACCTCGTACGTGCCGCACTTATCTGTGAAGAAGCGGGGGCGGATGCCATCACCATCCATCTGCGCGAGGATCGTCGCCATATTCAAGATGCCGATGTGGATGTGCTACGCGGCATGTTGCAAACGCGTATGAACCTAGAATGCGCCGTCACCGATGAGATGATAGACAGCGCCGTGCGCGTGAAGCCGCATGACATCTGCCTCGTACCCGAGAAGCGTGAAGAGCTCACCACCGAAGGCGGTCTAGACGTCATCAAACATTTTGTTGCCGTGCAACGCGCCACACAACGCTGCACCGAGGCAGGCATTCGCGTTTCGCTATTCATCGACGCAGACGAACGGCAACTGGATGCCGCCAAAAAAGCTGGCGCACCTGTTGTGGAAATTCACACCGGAAAATATGCCGACACTGATAGCGTACCAACACGCGAGGCTGAACTGGCGCGCATTCAACGCGCCGTCGCCTATGGTCACAGCATTGGCTTACAAATGAACGCGGGGCACGGCCTCAACTATCACAACGTCCAAGCCATTGTCGCTATTCCGCATATTGCTGAATTGAATATTGGTCACGCCATTGTTGCAGAGGCGGTATTCATTGGATTGGAACAAGCGGTGAAGAAGATGAAGGCCTTGCTCGTCCCATGATTGCTGGCATTGGCACTGACATCGTTATCGTGGCGCGCATCGAAACAGCGATGCGGCGCCATGGTGATGCCTTCGCGCAACGGATTTTGAGCGCACAAGAATTGACCGAATTTTCAGCACAAGTACATCCCGCGCGTTTTTTGGCCAAGCGTTTTGCCGCCAAAGAAGCCTTTGCCAAAGCCACGGGGCAGGGCTTGCGCCATCCGGTGACGCTGCGCAACATCACGGTTAGTCACGATGCTTTAGGCAAACCCACTTTTCTGTTTGACGATGGACTTAAGCAGCATCTGGATGAATTAAACATCTCACACCACCATTTGAGTATCAGCGACGAGCGCGATAGTGCAGTGGCCTTCGTGATTTTGGAAAGGAAAGATTGATGGGTAACGGACCAGTCATGTTGGATGTGTTGGGTAAAACGCTCACGCCTGAGGATAAGGTACGCTTATGCCACCCTTTAGTAGGCGGCGTTATTTTGTTCGCGCGTAATTACGAATCGCCCAGCCAATTGAGCGAACTCACGGCCAGCATCCGCGCCTTGCGTACGCCGTCTCTATTGATTTCGGTGGATCACGAAGGCGGGCGAGTGCAACGCTTTCGCGATGGTTTTACACGCATCCCTCCGATGCGCGAACTGGGCAAAGCCTACGACGAAAATCCCAAACGAGCCAAACATATGGCGCAGCAAGTGGGCTATGTGATGGCCTCGGAATTGCGTGCCTGCGGCGTTGACTTTAGTTTTACGCCCGTGCTGGATGTTGATTACGGTGCAAGCAGTGTGATTGGTGATCGTGCGTTTCATACTGAGCCCAGCGTCATTGCCGAGTTGGCACATAGTTTGTTGATGGGCTTAAGAGAGGGCGGCATGCCGACGGTGGGCAAACATTTTCCTGGACACGGTTTTGTGTGTGCCGATTCGCATTTAGAAATTCCCGTGGACGAACGCAGCTACACCGACATTGAGTTATGTGACCTTATTCCTTTCCGCCAGATGGTGAAGTTTGGGCTGACGGCGGTGATGCCCGCGCATGTTATTTATCCCAAAATCGATCCGCGCCCTGCGGGCTTTTCCAAGGTGTGGTTGAAAGATATTTTGCGTGGCGAGTTGGGCTTTGAAG
>JAGVFD010000014.1 GCA_020057805.1 Sideroxydans sp.
AGTCGCGCAACCAGTTTCCCACGCTGCGCTGGACTTGCCATCGCTAGATCCGCAAGTAGCGAGGCAATATAGAGTAAATACAACAAACGCCAATCGCGTGTGCCTGCTTGAATCTGACTAGCCTCAGGCTGTTCATATTCGCGCACAAGTGATTGAAATAGCTTGGGGAAATTCAGGTCAGTCAGAATCGCCTCGCTCAATTCGTGCTCGTCGAAACCAAACTTCGCCATTTCCAACTTCAAAATATCTTGCGTGGGCTGACTTTCAGTTTGTTCTAACAGCGAGCCATATTCCTTGGTAAAGGCAGTGGCTAAACCAAGACGGCCAATTTTACTCAACAGTCCTACTACGAATACCTCATCCGCCGCGCCAAAACGAGATTGCTGTGCCAAATTTCTGGCGGCAATACCCGTCAACAAAGAATGCACCCAGAAATGTTTGTAGTTGAATTGCTTACAGGGCCCATTTTTGTAATCCAGAATCATTGCGACACCTAACACCAGCTGGCGCAAGGCGCGCATGCCCAACACCGTCACCGCATCTGCAATGCCCGATATAGGTCGAGCAGTTTTACCCAGCAACACGTTTGCCGCTTTGATAACCCGCGCACTCAAGGCTGGGTCAGAACTAATTAAGCGTGCAAAGTCTTGATTGGAAACATCCTCTTTTTGCGCGAGGCTAATCACCTCTAGCGCAACCCCTTTGGGAGAAGGTAATCGTCCGCTGATTTTCATCTCGGCGAATCTGGGTTCATCAAAAAGTGACATGACGTACTCCTAGTCTTTAGGGCATCTCTATCAATTCGTCATACCCGCCCACGCCGGTATGACGTAATTTGAATTTATAGAGGAACCCTTTACAGCAATGAATTAACGACTAAACCACACGCACGGGGCATGACCATTTCAATATCTCACGCCGCCCTGTGCTGCCATTTTGGGTTCTTCATAGTGGATGGCTGCATACTCTTCACAAAACAGCATAAATGCCCCCACTTCCATCGGCTTGGCAATGAAATATCCCTGTACTTCATCGCATTTCATGCGTTTCAGCATGTCCCACTCTTCCTGCTTCTCCACCCCTTCAGCCACACTTCTCACCTTGAGTTTGTGTGCCAGTTCGATACTCGATTCCACAATCACACGTAAAGAATGATTGGTAGGGCTATCTGATACGAATGACTTATCAATTTTCAACTCGGTGAACGGCACGCGCGACAACTGCTGCATGCTGGAAAACCCCGTGCCGTAATCGTCGATGGACAATCCAAAGCCGCGAATACGCAAGCGGGTCAAATTCTCCAGCGCCTCGGCGACATTGGTCATGGCTGCCGATTCGGTAATTTCAAGAATGATGTGATGGGGATCGACACCCGCATCTACAACCGTGCGGGTGATGCGGTCTGCCAGCGTGGTGTCATTCAAAGAAGAAAGTGAAAGGTTGATTGAAATGTCGATAGCGAAGCCTTGGTCATGCAAGCGGCGACTTGCTGTGGCAGTTTTTTTGAGCATTTGAAACGTCAGCTCTTCCATGCTGTCGTTCGCTTCTAGCAAGGGAATGAAAGCATACGGTGCGATGATGCCCAGTTGTGGATGCCGCCAGCGCGCCAGCGCTTCGGCACCGATGATGCGTCCCGTTTTGATTTCTACTTTGGGTTGTAAAAAAGGCTCAAATTGTTTCTCGTACACCGCATAAAGAATTTCTTTCAACGTAAAGCACACGGGTGAGATCGAGGCGTAGGGCTGAATTTTTGGCTCCACCCATTGATGCTCATCTAACATTAATTTTAATTGCTCAAGTGAAGCCGGTTTCTCTGCGGCCCCCAGCAATCTCAAACCATAAGACCCCGCCATATTCTTGACGGATGAAATGACGGCATCATCCATGCCGCTTAAAATAATGACTGAAATACCGGGTTTAAGTTTGGACAGGTGTCTCAAGAATTCCATGCCATCCATTTCCGGCATGTCCAAATCGCACAGCACGACGTCTATCGAGCGCGTCTCTTTCTGGTGCAACAGCTCCAAAGCTTGCTTGCCATTATTAGCCTGCCAAACCAACTTGACGCCCAGCGTATGCAACATGTGAACAACCATCTTGCGCTGGAAATTGTGATCTTCGATCACCATGACATGTAATTCTTTCATAGCCCGCGCCCCTTACTTTGAGTTCAACTTCCCGCGTATCCGGGCTTTTACCCGCCGCACGAATCACTCTTGCACCGTATATATCGGCGGGCGAATTCAAAACTTTAGGGGAAATAAAATGAGGGGCGACCTGATTAAGGGCACTTCTATAAATTCGTCATACCGGCGGAGGCCGGTATCCAGCCAATAAAATAGACAGTGCAACGCACTAACAAAAAAGCATTTTTAATAAATGCACTGGATACCGGCCTGCGCCGGCATGACGGAATTTTGGATTGATAGAAGTGCCCTTAAGTACCCATAAATCCGCTTATTCCCTTGGGAAGAAAACCGCTCCGCTATTTCGAGCTGGCTAGGTTTTTAGCTCCCTCTCCCTC
>JAGVFD010000039.1 GCA_020057805.1 Sideroxydans sp.
CGTCGGTGGACAGGCATTCGTTATTCGCGTTATTCATGGGGGCAATTCCAGTGGCTGGCACAGATTAAATACGTGCTGTTGGCATTGATGTTGCTGATCCCCTTGGGTATCGGCGCGGGATGGTTCAATAAAGATTTGAAGTCGCCGTTCTGCATGATTTGTCCGGGGCGCACCATCGTTCCCATGTTCGGCGCAGACTTCTCTCAGTTGTCTATTGATTTCTCAAGCAAGGTCAATATGACGATGACGGTGCTAGGCCTAGCAGTGACGGGTTTGTTTTTCATTGGCGCTTTCGTAAAAAAACGCTTTTTCTGTTTCTACTGCCCGATGGGGGCGTTGCATTACCTGTTTTCCAAACCTGCGTTGTTGCGTTTGAAAAAAGAGGGCTCTAAATGCACACGCTGCGGCGATTGTTTCCGCGTGTGTGAGCAAGAGATCAAGATCATCGCCGATGATGTGACGCGCAAAGAAATCATGACTGACGACTGCATCATGTGTCTGAAATGCGTGGCGGCTTGCCCAGAACCGGGTGCATTGAAAGCCACGTTTGCGGGCATCCCCATCTTTGAAGCCACCGAAGAAGGTTTTATTAAGCGTATGAACAAGGGGCGCACCGATGTCAAATGAGACCTCTAAAGTAATCCCTATTCAACCCGTTCCATTCAGTCGTTCGCGCCAAGCGGGTGAATCGCAGACGGTGTTGGATCACATCGTGGATGACTTTCAGGACAATCCCGAGTCGATGAAATATTTCTACGACTTGTTCCGCAGTGTCTATTGCCACGGCGATGAAGTGAAGCATGAGGGGATGTTGGTCGGTACGACATGTATCCAAGCACCAGAGGAATTGATCTATGCCTTCGGGGCGACACCGATGCGGCTATGTAACGGCTCCTATCACTACGATCAAAAAGGGGCGGATTTCATGCCTTCTAAATCGTGTTCTCTGGTGAAGGCAACGCTAGGGCTGCTCAATTCGGACAACGTCATCCCCAAGATTGGCAAGCCAGACATGATCGTTAACCCGACCACCTGCGACCAAAAAAAGAAGTCCAGTTCGATGATGGGTGATATGGGCTACAAGGTGTACGACTTGGAGTTTCCCAATCTGAAGGAGAGCGAGGCCTCGCGCCAGTATTGGCAACGTTCGGTGCGCCAGTTTGCCAATGAGTTGCGCACCCTGACAGGACGCAAACTCACCAAGAAGAATTTGCAAGCGGCGTTCAATAAAACAGGACGCGCCCAAGCGGCCTTCCGCAAATTACACAGCTATCGATTGTTATCGCCTTCCATCATTCTGGGTAAAGATATTTTTCTGGTGACTAATGCCTATTTTTTCGATGACATCACGCGTTGGACAGAAAAAGTCGAGGCCTTGAATGTCGAGTTGGAGCAGCGTAAGCAAGCCGGCTTCAAAGCCGTGCAAAGCAAAGCACCTCGTGTGTTGTTCACGGGTTCGCCACCGATCTTTCCCAATCTGAAATTGCCTTTACTGATTGAAGAAGCGGGCGGGGTGGTGGTGGCGGATGAGTCTTGTTCCGCTAACCGAATGTTGTATGACATGACTGCCGTGGATGAGTGGATGGTTAACGACATGGTGGATAGCCTTGCCGACAAATATCTCAAGCCTTGCACCTGCCCGATCTTCACCAAGAACGAAGACCGCAGACGCCGCTTGCTCGACCTAGTGAAGTCGTTCGACGCAGATGGCGTGGTGTATCAAGCCTTCGCGGGATGCCAAGTATATGAAATGGAATATCGCAGCGTGGTGGAAGCATTCAACAAGGCGGGCATCCCCATGTTGTATGTGGAAACGGACTACAGTCCAGATGACAAGGGGCAGTTATCCACACGCATCGAAGCTTTTCTAGAGTCGATGAAGAATCGGAAAAAACAAAAACAGCGGGCGTTAGCTTAGTGGTCGCCCCCACATTTGGAAATTGATATGAATTATTTTGCAGGCATAGACGTAGGTTCAACCGCCATCAAAGTGGCGGTGGTGAATGAGGTGGGTGACATCGCAGGGGTGCATGTCACTGCATCGGGTAGTTTGTTTCATAAGAACTCATTAGAGGCGCTAAACACGCTGCTAACCAAACTAAATCTCAAACGCGAAGATGTGCGCTACCTCATCGCTACAGGCTATGGTCGCAAGCTATTCAAAGAGGCTGACGATTCCATCAGCGAAATTACCGCCAATGCCATCGGCGCATTTGAGGCAGGCAAGGCGTTCGGTGGCGTGCGCACCATCATCAATATCGGTGGGCAGGATTCCAAGGCGATTCAGATCGACGATACGGGCAATGTCGTCAACTTTGCGATGAACGACAAATGTGCGGCGGGTACGGGGCGATTCCTAGACGTGGCTGCACGAAATTTGGATTTAGATTTGGAAGACCTTGGTGAGTACCACTTTAAGTCTGAAGTCGCCCCCCTCAATATCAACAGCACCTGCACCGTGTTTGCGGAATCTGAAATCATCGGCTTGCTAGCGAATGGGCACGGCAAGGCCGAGATTATCGCGGGCATTCATTACTCTA
>JAGVFD010000213.1 GCA_020057805.1 Sideroxydans sp.
ACTTACTCCATCCGTTGTGATACCTGATGGGCTATTAAATCTTGCAATCGTCGCAGCTCCGTCAGCAAACGCCCCTGTGCCACCAACAGCAACAGGAATCACTCCCGAAAAGGTAGTGACAGCAGTAGTTGCTATATCAATTTTGCGAATCACATGATTCCCCGTGTCCGCCAAATACAGTGACTTTCCATCTGTAGTGATGGCTTTCGGATTGCTGAATGAAGCGCCACTTACCCCATAAGTCATCCATGTCCATGAACCTGCTATAGATGTTGTAACACCGCTTGCAAGATCGATTTTTCGAATAACTGAATAAGGATTCCAATAATCAACCAAGTACAGACTCACCCCATCGGTAGTAAGCGATTGAGGGATGCAAAATAATGGATACAAAAAAGCTGAGCCAATACTCCCATCAAGCGGTCCTCCTGCACACGAACTGGTGGAAATAGATAAGTTAGTTACAGCACCAGATAATTTTAGAGCGCCCGCCAATCTACCCCCACCCATTTGAACCCCAACCGCCGTCACCGCTCCGCCCCCAGTAGAACCCAGCACTGTAAATCCACCCGCCACACTGTAAGTTTGATTGCCTATTAAATCAGTGACGGCCAACGTGCCGCTAGTTGCACCTGCTGGCACATAAACAACCAATTGCGTCAAAGTTCGCGCGGACGGAGTTGCTGTGATGCCATTAAAGTTGACACTGTAGTTTGAAGCTGTCTGGGCAAAATTAGAGCCTGTAATCGTAACCCACGCTCCCACTGCGGCACTTGTAGGTGCTACTCCAGTAATCCCTGGGCCGGCAGCCCCTCCAGCGCCTGCGTTTGTTTGCGCGTAACTAAAATTCACCGTCCCTGCGGTGGTGTAGCCAGTGCCCACCCCCATGTCAATCATCATATCAATCTGCCCCGTTGTGCCACTAAACGCGCAGGAAGTGATTTGCAACGTTCCCATGAAACCAATTGTTTGAGTAACCGCAGCGTGCACAGCCGCATCACTGCAAAAGGATGCTTGGCTTGCAGGAAGAGTGACATTCGGCAGGACGATGCCATTTTGTGTGGCGCTAGGAGTAGTGCGTCGTGTTGTTATGGTGTAACTGCCTACAGCGCCCACCGCTGTTAATGGTGAGTTATAAAGTGCGGCACTGGAATTGGGGGATGTTCCGCCGTTCGTTGACTTTGACTTGCCCGCACCACACCCAACCAGTGCGACTGCTGTAACAAAAATCAGGCTGGCGCCCAGTTTGATTCCGCTACTCATTGAATTTTTCTTTTCCACGACACAGACCCTCTCATATATTTGACGCGCAAGACCAGCTAAAAAACAGCGCGCACAGTACGCACCACTCACCGCATGGTCAAGCATTTCGACGTATTATTAAATTGATTATTTTGACATTCCTAAATCTAGCTTGCTAAAAAAATTGCCCACTCATGGTGGGCAATTTAATTTCAATAAATACTAGGGCAAAGGCTCTTAATTTTTAGCACCCACAGGCAGTTTTTTGCGCTGCGGTTAGTGATGCCTTTTGAGTAACAGTCAAGCTAGCAACGGTAGCAGAAGTAAGTCCAGCCATTGCCGCTGTTGATAATGAAGCCATTTGCGCGGCACTTACGCCAACAACTTGACCTGGTGTAAGCACAGCAACTTGAGTTGCACTCAACGCTCCGAAAGCGCCCACATTCAGCCATGCAATTGCAGTTCCTGCGCCATATGGAGATGAAATACCTGCAAGCACCCCAATTTGAGTTGAAGAGAGCGCTGCAATCTGCTCCATAGACAAAGTCTCAATTTGACCAGTTGGGTGTATTGCATTAATAGTGGTCGTAACCGTCAATGCTCCCAATGCCTGATTTGACAACAATTGAATGTTCGCCCCCATGGCTGCCACATGCCAATCCCATAACGTTGCCATTTCTGCTGCTGTAATTGCAGATACTTGTACTGGGTCAGAAACCAACGCCGCCCATGCCCCTGTGTTTAACCACTGAATTAATGAAGTAGTAATTGAACCACCCGCCCCCGTCGCCCCAATCATGCGAACCTGTGCTGGCGTCAATGCAACAATCTGTGCCGCTGAAATTGCTTGGATTTGTCCGTTATCCCCCCATGTACTTTGGTATGACAAAACATTAAGGGCAGGATTAGTAAGAAATTTAATATTTGTACCCAGCGTTGTGATTCGTTCCGCTCCAAGATTGGTCATTGTGGCAATTTCAGCGGGTGTAATCGCGGCGACTTGAATAGGCTCGGAAACTAACGCAGCCCATGCACCTGCGTTTAACCACTGAATTTTAGCGGCAGTGATTGTTCCATTTGAATCTACCGCACCAATCATGCGAACCTGTGCTGGTGTCAATGTAACAATCTGTGCGGCTGAAATTGCTTGAATTTGTCCGTTATCCCCCCAGGTGCTCATATATGACAATGCATTGAGTGCAGCATTAGTAAGAAATCTAATATTTGCACCCAGCGTTGTGATTCGCTCCGCCCCCAGATTGGTCATTGTAGAAATTTCAGCAGCTGTGATTGCGGCGACTTGCAATGGGTCACTAACGAGTGCCGCCCATGCGCCAGCGTTCAAATAAACAATTTGTGAAGTGCCCAACACCCCACCTGAACCTGTGGCAGCAGCTCCTATCAATCGAATTTGCGCAGGACTCAATACTGAAATCTGTGCTGCGGTTATGGATTGAATTTGTTGATTTCCAGCATCTGCTGAACTACCCGTTGCCTTCAGCGCGGCTAAACAAAGATTGTCGAGATATTTAATGTTAGTACCGATTGCGACTATTTGCGAATTTGAAAACGTCACCAACTCTGGAGCAGTAATCGCTACAACTTGAATTGGGTCGCTTACAAGCGCAGCCCATGCACCTGCAATCTGCGAAGTACCCAACACCCCACCTGAACCTGTGGCAGCAGCTCCTATCAATCGGATTTGCGCAGGGCTCAATACTGCAATTTGCACTGCCGTTATAGATTGAACTTGTTGATTTCCAAGGTCTGTTGAATAACCAGTCGTTTTCAGTGCCGCTAAAGCAAGGTTGTTTAAGTATTTGATATTGAAACCCAATGCCGCAATATCGGCGTTGGTATATGCCGCAATTTGTACGGGCGAAATTGCCGCGACTTGCTCTGGTGTAAGTGCTGCACTAGCTTGCATAGTATTTTTTGAAGAGCCGCCACCACATCCAACCAGCAAGATTGCTACACAAAAATTAAGCCAACACCCAACTTGATTACACTGCTCATTGAGTTTTCCTTTTCCACGACACGAACCCTCTCATATATTTAGACGTGCAAGACAAGCTAAAAAACAGCGCGCACAGTATCCACCTCCCGCAGCATGGTCAAGCATTTCGACGCAACTCCCAAATTACATTAATAGCGCCACTAGCTACATAATTTTTCTAGCTGCAAAAGCAAACTGCCCGCTCAAAGCGGGCAGTTTTGCTTGTTAAAACAATGTGACTTAATTTGTTTGAATCAAACGTGCATTTTTCCAAGCATCCGCAGGAAGTTGCTCTGCCAATACCACGGTCAGTGAGCGTTCATTGCTAGAGGTTTTTACGCTCATCGCATCCAGCGTTGCACTGATTGAATCAGGGCTCAAGTTGTACATCGCGCCCGTGATGGGGTCCACAATCAACATGCCAATTAAGCCTCCCAACAAAATGTTGCCGAAATACCAGCCATTTATCGAACTCGTCACTGTGATGTCTTTAGAAGCGTAACCCTCTTTAGACACGCTGACTGTATAGGATTCGGCTTTGAAATAACCCGCGCCACGTTTCAAAGTTACTGTCATGGGCGTCGTGCCCGCATGCACTTTCTCACCTGCACGATTTGCAATGGAGATGGCTGCTGTATCTGGCACGCTCTTAAATGCAATAGTCTGTGTGCCTCCGTCAATTACCGATGCGCAGCCGCTCAAAAACAAAACTCCAACGGCGAGACTGATAACGCTTTTCTTCATGACTGCTCCTTAAGTTTGGGTACTACATTGATGTTGCAAAAAAAGCCGCGCAGGTTAATCATCATTCTGCACAAGGTCAAACGATTCGACGTTCACGCTAACAATGTTTGTATTTTGCCTTGTGGTACATTCGCGCCCCATGTTCACTCATCCACAATTCGACCCCGTTGCGATTCATCTCGGCCCCTTTGGTATCCATTGGTATGGGCTGATGTATTTGTTGGCTTTTGTTTGTTTTATTTGGCTGGGGCGGATGCGGCTAAAGGCTAGAGGGCAACACCCTCTCCCCGGCCCTCTCCCGCAAGCGGGCGAGGGAGTTAAACCTTGGGATGAGAAGTTTCTCGACGACTTGCTGTTCTACGGCGTACTTGGCGTGGTGTTGGGTGGGCGGCTGGGCGAGGTGTTGTTCTACAACCCAGGCTATTATTTTTCGCATCCATTCAAAATTTTAGCAGTATGGGAAGGTGGGATGTCGTTCCACGGCGGCTTCCTCGGCGTGCTGATTGCCATGGCGCTATTTGCGCGCGGTCGCAAGATTCAATGGCTCGCCTTGATGGATTTCATCGCACCGTTAGTGCCGCCCGGCTTGGGATTTGGGCGCATTGGCAATTTCATCAATGGCGAGTTGTGGGGGCGCCCTACCGATGGCTCATGGGGCATGGTGTTTCCGCAAGTGGATAGCCTGCCGCGCCATGCGTCGCAGCTATATGAATTTGCGCTGGAAGGCGTGTTGCTGTTTGCTTTGCTTTGGTGGTATTCCAGCAAGCCGCGTCCTGTTGGGGCGGTGTCTGGCTTATTCCTCATCGGTTACGGCAGCTTCCGTTTCCTCGCCGAGTTCGCCCGCACCGCAGACGATGGCATCTTTGGATTAATGACGTTCGGTGTAAGCATGGGGCAGTGGTTAAGTTTGCCCATGGTGTTGATTGGCATTTGGATGATGCGCCGTAGTCTGCGTAGCGCTTGACACTCCCGTGCGGCTCGCACACCATCCCCCTTCTTTTTTAAGCTGTGTAATTTATCTTGAATGATCTTTCTATAGACGCGCTGCTGGGCATTTTGCTTTTGCTTTTGGTGTTTGGCGCGTGGTTCTCGGCAGCAGAAACCAGCATGATGGCGATTAATCGCTATCGCCTGAATGTGCTCATCCGCAAAGGCAACCACAGCGCCAAGCTGACGGGGCGCTTGTTATCCAAAGTGGATAAGTTGCTAGGTTCAATTCTGTTCGGCAATACCTTACTCAATGTGGCGGCAGCAGCGGTCACTAACATTCTCATTCTGCGTTTGTTTGGCGCTAGCGAGCTTGCGCTGTTGCTGGGCACCTTGCTCATCACCTTTATTCTGCTGGTATTCAGCGAAATCATGCCGAAGATTATTGCGGCCAGCCACCCAGAGCGTATTGCCTTACCTTCCAGCTATCTGTTAACACCACTGATTACGCTGTTCCATCCTGTAGTTTCGGTTGCCACTGCCG
>JAGVFD010000136.1 GCA_020057805.1 Sideroxydans sp.
ATCAGTTCTTTGTAAGCTGCATCATTCTTGCTCTTCAGGTAGTCAAGCAGCTTGCGACGGCGGCTTACCAGGCGCAACAGACCGCGACGCGAGTGATGGTCTTTGTTGTGCTCTTTGAAGTGGTCGGTCAGGTAATTGATACGAGCAGTCATCAAAGCAACTTGTACTTCAGGGGAACCGGTGTCGCCCTTGGCACGTTGATAATCAGTCACGATTTGCGATTTTTGTGCGGCGGTAATAGACATTTACTTACTCTCTCCAAATAAAAAGTGCGGCATTCTAACCTTGAACGGGGTATCCACTCAAGCTGAATTAGGGGTGGCGGCAGCCTTAGCCAAAGTTGATACCAAACGGGTCGGGGAAAGCCTGCCGCCAATCAGCTCTCCCAGACCAATAAACTGTCCTTCTGCATACAAACGCCGCTGTCCATCTGGATGGCTATCAGTCCAAGCCAAGCGCTGACCGCGCGCCAAACGGATGGCTTGTACGTCATCCACCTGCAAGCTAGGCAGACTGCTTAACAAGCCTTCCAATGGCATCAATTGCGCATCACGCTGTGTCACATCCATCGCCTCTAATTGCGGCAAGGTGTAGGAGTTATCTAAAGTGAAATCGCCAATTTGAGTGCGGCGCAAGGTAATTAAATGTCCACCACAACCTAGCGCCTCGCCAATATCTTCGGCCAAGGTGCGCACATACGTGCCTTTGCTACAGCGCACAAAAAACTCCAGCTCTTCAGTGCCCAGCCGTTGCAGTGTTAATTCATGGATGAACACGGTACGTGATTCGCGCTCAATCGTTTCGCCTTTACGAATGTATTCATACAGCGGCTTGCCTTCATGTTTAAGGGCGCTGTGCATGGGGGGCAGCTGCTGCCCTTCGCCCTTAAACGTGTGTAGCACGCGTAGCACTTGCGCCTCATCCACCTGTACTGGACGTGTTTCAATCACTTCACCTTCGGCATCGCCCGTGCTGGTTTTTTGACCTAGCCGAATGGTCGCGCAATAGCCTTTATCTGCATCGAGTAGGGTGACGGTATATTTGGTGGATTCACCAAAACAGATAGGCAACAGACCCGTTGCCAAAGGATCCAAGGTGCCGGTATGCCCCGCTTTTTCGGCATTAAATAAACGACGCACTTTTTGCAGCGCATCGTTTGAGCTTAATTCCAGGGGCTTATCGAACAGCAGTACGCCGTTTAATGCACGTCTGTAACGTTTAGGATTTGGTGTCGCTGGCAACGGCTTGATCAATCAAATGCGAAAGATGAACACCGCGTTCAACCGAGGCGTCATATAGAAAATGTAGCTGGGGGGTGATGCGTAGCTTCATCGCATGAGCGAGTTGGCTACGCAAAAAACCTGCGGCGCGTTCCAAGCCTTGTTGCAAGTTGGCGCTATTGCCATCAAGTGAGGTGTAAAACACTTTGGCGTGGGAGTGATCATTGGTCACTTCCACACCTGTTACGGTGACTTTACTCACGCGCGGATCTTTGAGTTCGAGCCGTATGAGTTGAGCTAATTCGCGTTGAATCTGCTCTGATATACGGTCGATACGCGAAAAGTCTTTAGCCATTACAGTGCTCGTGCAATCTCAACAATTTCGAATACTTCGAGGAAATCGCCGACTTCCAAATCGTTAAAACCACGCAATGACAGGCCGCACTCGAAGTTGGATTTAACCTCTTTAGCGTCATCTTTGAAGCGCTTCAATGAATCCAACTCGCCGGTATGAATCACTACGTTGTTGCGCAGCACACGCACGCTAGAGCCACGTTTAACTAGCCCCTCGGTCACATAGCAACCAGCAATCGTACCCACCTTGGAGATGGTGAACACTTGGCGAATCTCAACCATACCGATGATGCTTTCGCGTTTTTCAGGCGCCAACATGCCCGACAAAGCCGCTTTAATTTCATCCACCATCGCGTAGATGATGTTGTAGTAACGAATGTCCACGCCTGACGACTCTGCCAACTTGCGTGCCGTCACATCGGCCCGTGAATTGAAGCCGATGATGATGGCTTTAGAGGCCAATGCCAAGTTGACGTCGGACTCGGAAATTGCGCCCACACCACTGTGCACCAAAGTGACCTTAACTTCAGATGTCGAAAGTTTCTGCAACGAACCTGCAATCGCTTCCAGCGAACCTTGCACGTCTGCTTTAACGATCACAGAAAGAGAACGCACTTCGCCCTCGCCCATCTGTTCGAACATATTTTCCAATTTGGCGGCTTGCTGCTTTGCCAACTTCACATCGCGGAACTTACCTTGACGGAACAAAGCGATTTCGCGCGCTTTCTTTTCATCCGCCAACACAAGGAAATCTGCGCCCGCAACGGGCACTTCTGACAAGCCTTGAATCTCAACTGGGATCGAAGGGCCCGCTTCGGTAATGGCTTTGCCGTTTTCATCCAACATGGCGCGCACGCGGCCAGAAACAGAACCCACCAAAATAGCATCGCCCCGTTTCAGCGTACCCGACTGAATCAGCAAAGTCGCCACAGCGCCCTTACCCTTATCCAAACGGGCTTCCACCACCACGCCTTTGGCACTGGTGTTTTTAGCAGCGGTCAGCTCCAACACTTCAGCTTGCAGCAAGATGCCTTCCAACAAGGTATCAATGCCTTGGCCTGTCTTGGCGGACACTTCAACAAACATGCAGTCCCCACCC
>JAGVFD010000041.1 GCA_020057805.1 Sideroxydans sp.
ATTGGCTTGGCATGTTTTTCGTAAATAGCCGTTAGGAATTCATCATTAAATTTCACCTCCATTTTTGTGCGGCACTTTTGCTTACTCTCCCTTTTATCGCGCTGGCAGAAGAAACCACCCTCGACACGGTCGAGGTTCGCGCCCCCAAGGTGATAGATGCCGCCCCCGCTAGCACGACTAAAAGTGAGTTGGCTATCCAGCGCAGCTCCACCAGCGACAGTGCGCGCCTGCTACAAGACGTTCCTGGAGTGAGTTTGAATGGCGCGGGGGGAGTATCTAGCTTGCCCGCCATTCATGGCCTCTCCGACGATCGCATTCGCATTCAAGTAGATGGCATGGACTTGGTCGCTGCTTGTCCCAATCACATGAATTCTGCGCTGTCGTATATCGACCCCACACAAGTGGAAAGCGCCGTAGTATTTGCCGGCATTGCCCCTGTGAGCGTGGGAGGTGACAGCATCGCGGGCACAATTCAAATGAAGTCTGCCGCGCCCGAGTTCGCGGATGAAGGCGAGTTAATAAGTCACGGCCAAGCGGGCGCGTTTTATCGTAGCAATGGCCGTGCTTATGGCGGCAATGTGAGTGCGTCATTAGCCTCGGAAAATGTGCATTTTTCCTATAGTGGTTCAAGCGCGCAATCGAATAACTACATAGCGGGCGGTAACTTCAAAATAGCAGGGGCAGGTACGCCAGGCGCTAAATGGTTGACAGGTAGTGAGGTCGGTTCGACGGCCTACACTTCGCAGAATCAAAATTTCAGCGTGGCGCTACAGCACGCTGAACATCAGTTGCAATTAAGCATGGGCAAGCAGCATCTCGGCTTTGAAGGCTTTCCCAATCAGCGTATGGACATGACAGCGAACAACAGCACGCAAATTAATGTGCGCTACACAGGGCAATATGACTGGGGGAAATTAGAAGCGCGCGCGTTCAAACAAGACACCGACCACGCCATGAACATGGGGCCAGACCGATTCACCTATGGCGCACTCGGCATGCCCATGCTCACCCAAGCTAAAACCATCGGGGCAATGACGCAAGGCAACCTCGTCCTTTCAGAGCAAGACATTCTGCGCATCGGCGCGGAGTATCAGCAATACACACTCAACGATTGGTGGCCACCAGCAGGCGGCCTCGGGATGGGGCCGAACACGTTTTGGAACGTTGACTTGGGCACGCGTGATCGCTTGGATATATTCAGCGAGTGGGAAAAGTATTGGAACCCCGCATGGATGAGTCAAATCGGTATTCGCAGTGACCTCGTGAAAGCCAACGCAGGTCCAGTTCAGGGTTACAACGCGACGGCTCAATGGGCAAATGACGCTGCCAACTTCAATGCACTTGAGCGCCCACACACCGATCACAACTGGGATGCGACGGCTTTGACTCGTTTCATTCCTGACACCGAACACACCTTCGAAGCTGGCTACGCGCGCAAGTCGCATTCGCCCAATCTGTACCAACGCTACCCTTGGTCAACCAACACAATGGCATCATTGATGAACAACTTCGTCGGTGATGGCAATGGCTACATCGGCAATGTGAACTTGAAACCAGAAGTCGCACACACTTTAAGTGTGACAGGCGATTGGCATGATGCCGAAAACGACCAATGGAATTTGAAGGCCACCAGCTACTACACCCATGTAGAAGATTTCATTGATGCACGCCGTTGCGACTTCGGCGGGTGTGGTGGTGCCGTTAATCTCAACACCACCAATGGCTTCGTGAATCTGCAATACATCAATCACACCGCACGCCTCTACGGATTGGATCTATCAGGCCAAACCCAGCTCGGTAGCAACGACTACGGCGATTTCCGTATGACTGGATTGCTCAATTACGTGCGCGGTGAAAACAAAACCACGAGCGACAATCTCTACAACATCATGCCGTTGAACATGAAGTTCGCTCTGATTCAACAAGTAAATGAGTGGACCAACAGCGCAGAACTACAACTGGTCGATGCAAAAACCAATGTTTCCCAAGTAAGGAATGAGATGAAGACGGCTGGCTATAGCTTGTTCAACCTGCGTAGCAGCTATGAATGGGAACACGCGAGGCTGGACATCAGTATCGAGAACCTCTTCAACCGCTTCTACTTATTGCCACTCGGTGGCGCTTATGTAGGGCAAGGCAAGTCTATGGGCAGTACAACCATCCCGTGGGGCGTCGTTGTTCCTGGCCTAGGGAGATCAATCAATACCGCACTGAACGTGAGCTTCTGACATGCAAAAATTCAATGATTACACCGTGTTTCATTCGATAGCTTGGTATGGCGCATTGAGCGCAACCTTGTTGCTGGGTAGTTGCGGAGGACGTGGTGAACCCACCATCAAGGCGATTCCGCAAAGCATCACCTTTAGCGTTGCGCCTTCAGTAAATCTGGGCGGCACCGCAACCGTGTCGGCAACAGCCACCTCTGGTCTCGCGGTAAGTTACAGCACGCCCTCCCACACTATTTGCACCGTCAATAATAGCGGCCTCGTCACCAATATCGCCGTGGGAATCTGCGTCATCGCCGCTGACCAGTCTGGCAACGAAACCTACGCACCCGCACCACAGGCTACGCAAAATATCGTCGTGAATTTTAATCCCCATCAAATACTCACCTTCGGCGCCCCTCCCACACTCACGGCATATGGCACGGCTTACGTTACAGCGAGTAGCAACAGCGGATTAGCGGTGAGTTACAGCAGCCTCACACCCAGCGTGTGTTCAGTGATTTCTAACCGTGGTTTGGTGACCGACCTCACGATGGGCGATTGCACCATCGCGGCAGATCAAGCGGGCAACACACTTTATCTGCCTGCGCCGCAAGTCACCCAGACACTCGTTGTTCCCGCTTGGGTTGGCACACCCACCCCACCCAGCGCTCCCACACAAATAAGCGCCACAGTTGGCAACATCGCTGACACCCTCGTTGTCAGCTTCGATGGTCCCACATCCAGTGGCGGCAGTTCCATTACAAATTACACCGTGACTTCCGTGCCAGCTGGCCGCAGCGCAACAGGCACAAGTTCTCCCATCAGCGTGTCCTGTACAACGCCCTGCACGGGCTATGCCTTCAACGTAATTGCCACCAATGCAGTCGGTGATAGCCCCCCATCGGTGACAGCCGATGTGCTGACAAAATACAACGTCGTGACGACTATCTACGAACCAGACACTCAACCTAACGACACCATTTTCACAGGCTCATTCACCTACAACTCCACCACGCAAACGGTCACGCAGTTGAAGGGCGTGTTGACTGAATCCATGATTGGCCCTCCCATGCCCACCGTGCCGCTTAACTATCAACTGTCCAGTGTGAGTGACGGCATGGGCGGCTTACTG
>JAGVFD010000231.1 GCA_020057805.1 Sideroxydans sp.
ACCATGTTTTTCAGTGCACCCACTTGGCTCACAATTGTCTGCGTTGCGCGAGCTAACAATTGCGCATCTTTTGCTTCCAGTTTTTCCGCCAGCTTATGTTGCAAGCGCTCGGCTGATAATTGAATCGGCGTCAGTGGATTTTTAATCTCATGCGCCAAACGCCGCGCCACCTCACCCCATGCCGCTTGGCGTTCAGCCTGCAATAGGTGAGAGATATCGTCAAACACGAGAACATGCGCAGAGCCCGATTCCATTTGCAAACGCGTCCCTTTTAGCAAGAGCACTTGTGTGCCTTCTTTGCTCATACGCTCCACCTGTCGTTGCCAAGTAACTTCTTGGCTGCTTAACACGCCCGCATACATGGCTTCGAATAGGGGGCGTAACAACACATAATTCGCCACCATCTCTTGCAAGCCGCGTCCAATCAACTCTTCTCTTGGCAAGCCTGTTATCTGACTCACGCTCGCATTCACCGAACGTAATTTGAGTTGCTCATCTACTACTAACACCCCTGATGACAAATTAGCTAACACATTTTCTAGATAGGCATTCGCGCCCTCAACTTGCCGCTGCTGTATTTCGCTAAACTTTTTTGCGGCGCCCAGCTGTGCCGTCATCTGATTAAACAATCTTGTTAGCCCGCCTAGCTCATCATCACTTTGCACAGGATAGTTACTACTAAAATCACCCTGTGCCACCGCGCGCGTTCCCGCCGCCAGAGCCGCAAGGGGGGCGCTCAATTGTTCACTTAACCACAATGCTACTGAAATCGAAGTCAGCAATACAATCAACAAGGATAGCGTGAGCGTAATGCCATATAGCCGCTTTAGGCCTAGGCGCGATAACGATAACTGCTGATAGTCACCATAGACGGATTGCACCATTTCAGCCTCTGCCGCCAATTGTTTAGAGACGGGTTGCAAGTATTGCAAGACACGTTTGTCATCAACCCAAATTGTCGAACGAATGGGAATCAATACCCGCAATACCAAACTATCATCTGCCAATGATTCAATTCGACTCGTCTTGCCTACTTTCCACGCTTCTCGTAGCTGGCTTGGTGTAGGAGTATCTACCTTTATTTTTTGGCCTGTTATCGCCTGTGCTTTGCCGTTACTGCCAAACACTGTCGCGGATTGCGCGCGCTCTTCAGCAATAAATCGTTGTAGGGTTTCTTCGTGCCGCAGGGGATCTTGTTCAGCCAAAATAAGCACAACAAACTGCCCCTTTTTTTCCAGCTCATCCAATCCATTCTGCAAAGTGCCGCGCGCTAAACTTAAGCCTCCTTCCAGCGCTCTTTCCACCCGCACGTCAAACCAAGACTCAATGCTTTTACCTAAAAACTGCACCGATACGGCATATACCAAAATGCCGGGCAAAACCGCAATCAGCGCGAAGTATTTCACCAAACGTAAGGTGAGCTTCGCGCCATAGATCTCCTGCTTAAGCTTTCCGCGTAATTGCCACACTTGAAAACCAACCAACACTAACAAGCTAAATGCCAGTGTTGCGGTCAATATGAGCAGAGTGAAGTAGTTACTTGAAAATACATCCGTATTGGCATTAACGCTGGACAACAGCGTCAGCAACACCAAGCCTATTAAGCTGCTGAAGAGGATGAGATATTTCATGGCGAGTTAGCGCCGCCCGAGGTGTCGGGATTGATGTCCCAGTGATAGCTAGTCGACTCTAAATTCCACTGATCATTGGTCAGCGCGCTGACTTGAACAGGCTTAGGCAACTGTGTAAGGTCTAGGCGCATGACCACAACCGCCCCCACTTGACTGCCTTTTTTACTCCATCGCGCGAGATAGCCGCCTCCCGACTTCTCTAATAATCCAGAAGAAATAGCAGGCGCTGTTTGATGCCCTAATGTACGTAATGCGGCTTTTAGTTCAGGGAAGCTTTGGTATAAACCGCCGCGTGAGATGCGGTATTGTTGAGTGAGCGTGTTGTACGACAGCTTTGTCGTTTGCGCGTAACTTTCTATTTCCGAATCAATCCAATACCAGCGGGAACGATGCACAGAAAACTCACTGACAAAATACAAGGTGATGCCGCGCTTAAGGGCATCTTCCACCGCGGTAGGTAGTTGGATAGTGAAGTCGGCAGAGAGTAAATAACCTTCTTCACTTAGCCGCGCTTCTGCTTTATTGATTTCAATGCCTTCCGCCAACGCAAGCGAGGCTGTACCGCACAACATCAGCGTGCAAAATAATTGCGTCAGTTGCTTAATTATTTTTTTGCAGCACCGCATAAAAAAATCCGTCGTGTGCTTCATTCGGCAGCAGTTGTCCATTGGGTATTGAATCTATTACGAGTTGCGTCGCCTCTGGGTGATGCGCTAAAAAGGCATCGACTACCTGTTGGTTTTCGCGCGCAAAAATTGAGCAGGTTGCATAGAGCAATTTCCCCTCTACTGCTAACAATGCCCACAGCGCTTCTAATATGTGAGCTTGCTGCTTGGCAAACGATTCAATGTCTACGGCTCGGCGCAGCCACTTAATGTCAGGATGGCGGCGCACCACACCCGAAGCAGAGCAGGGCACGTCTGCCAAAATTCGATGGAAGAGCTTGCCATCCCACCAATCCGCTGGCGTACCCGCATCACCACAAACAATCTGCGCTTTAAGATTTATTCGCGCCAAGTTGTCGCGCACCCGTTGCAAGCGCGCCTCGTCCTTATCCACGGCGACTAATTCAATCTCTGCCAACTCCAATAAATGAGCGGTTTTTCCGCCCGGTGCAGCACACGCATCCAGCACGCGCATTCCCGCCTTTACATCCAGTAAGCTCGCTGCAAATTGCGCACCTGCGTCCTGCACTGATACCCAGCCTTGCGCAAATTTGGGCAGCCGATCAACCGCCACCGGGATTTCCAAAATCAGCGCGTCCGGCTCAACTAGGTGTGCGTCAATGTCCTGCGACTCAAGCAAGGCCAAATAAGCAGCCGTCGTAGTTTGTCGCGTATTAATGCGCAAGGTCATCGGCGGATGCTGATTTCCCGCTTCCAATATGGCGCGTGCCTCCGCACCATATTGTCTTTGCACCATGCTAATCCACCATTGTGGGTAGGAATATCGACTCACATCTTTACGTAATGCCGCCTCCAAAAGTCCTTCACGACTGCGTTGATAGTTGCGCAACACGCCGTTCACCAAGCCACCCGCTTTAGGATTAATACGCTTCGCTGCCGTTACCGCTTGATCAACAATCACATGCGACCCGGCCTTGGTGTATTCCAACTGATAAATTGCCACCATCAACAGGTGTTGCATTTGAGTGTCGCGCGCCGGATGCGCCATCAGCGAACTCAACATCTGCTCTATTTGCCCGTAATAGCGCAGCGTGCCGTAACACAAGTCTTGCAACGCACCCCTCTGTTGCGGGGTAAATTCAACCTGCATGCGCAAACTCTCGCCCAACACCTGGGTAAGGTTGCGCCCCTGCAACACCCGACTCACTACTTTGGCGGCTTCTAGCTGAACGTTTTGCATAATTAATTTTGTCCCAAACGGTCGCCCGCTTGAATAGGCATGCTTTGAATAAATTGCGCCACAGAAAGCGCTTTCCCACCCGGTTTTTGCAACAGTGCCAAGCCAAGGACTCCCTGTCCACAGGCGACCCAAATACATTCTTTATCCACGGAAATGACGGTACCTGGCACACCTACCCATCCCACTTGTGTTCCCAACTGCGCCTGCAATACTTTGATAGGTGTGCCACGCAATACTGTATTGGCTACAGGGAAAGGGAAATATCCACGCACCGCCCGCAACAGCTGTTCAGCTGTCAAAGTCCAATCTAGGGTCGCTTCCGCTTTCGTTAACTTGGCCGCATAGGTGGCCAGATGTGAATTCTGCTTTTCTGGCGCAAGCGATGCCAACTCCAAACGGCGCAACGTTTCAATAATGGACTGCGCGCCCATGAGCGCCAATTTGTCATGCAGCGATTCCGCCGTATCTGTTGGCTCAATTACGCACACTTGTTTAAGTAACATATTGCCCGTATCCAAGCCTGCGTCCATTTGCATGGTAGTAATACCAGTCTCGCTGTCTCCCGCCAGAATGGCTCTTTGAATAGGTGCTGCTCCGCGCCAACGAGGCAGAAGCGAGGCGTGAATGTTCAAGCACCCATAGCGCGGCATATCCAACACCGCTTGTGGCAAAATCAAGCCATACGCTGCCACTACCATCACGTCCGCGCCTAATGCCCCCACCTCATTTTGCGCTTCTGCTGTTCTTAAGGTGGCGGGTTGCAAAACAGGAATGCCGTGCTGTTGTGCCAATATTTTTACGGGGCTAGCAGTCAATTGCATGCCGCGCCCCGAAGGCCGATCTGGCTGGGTCAGCACGGCAATTACTTGATGGTGTTTAAGTAGCGCCGCTAGCGCGCTAGCGGCAAAGTGAGGTGTGCCTGCAAAAATTATTTTCACGTTGCAAGCCGTTACAACGTTTCACGCCGCTGTTTTATTAGCTTGGCGCGAATACGTGTTTGTTTGAGATGCGACAGGTGTTCTACAAAGACTTTGCCCTGCAAGTGATCCATTTCATGCTGAATGCAAATAGCCAATAAACCATCAGCCTCTAAAGTGAATGCTTTACCCTGTTCATCGAGCGCCGAGACCATGACGCGCTCCGCACGTGTGACATTTTCATAAATGCCTGGCACAGATAAGCACCCCTCTTCGCTTTCTTCTGCACCCGAACTGCTGGTTAAGGTGGGATTGATGAACACCTGTAATTTGTCATGGGTGTCTGACACATCAATCACGACAATGCGTTCATGCACATCCACTTGTGTCGCAGCCAGCCCTACACCCGGCGCGGCATACATGGTTTCAGCCATATCGCGAATGAGTTTGCGTGTTTGTTCCGTCACCGTAGCAACAGGTTTAGCCACCTTGTGTAAGCGCGGATCGGGATACTGCAAAATTGGGAGTAGAGCCATAAATGCTTGCTAACTGAAGAGACTACATGCAGAATTTAATCCGGCGCATAAACTTTGCACCGCATTTCTTTACTTTGTTGGAGTTTTCCATGCGTAAGATTATATCGCTGATTTGCCTCCTGTTGCCCTTACTCGCTCAAGCTGACGTAGTTCAGATTCGTGAAGACGCGCCTGATCGCCATGTTGTTGTTAAAGGCGACACACTGTGGGACATCTCCGCCACTTTCTTCAAAGACCCGTGGAAATGGCCGCAAATTTGGGCGCTCAACAAAGAAGAAATTAAAGATCCACATTGGATTTATCCGGGCAATGTGGTTTATCTCGATCGCAACACAGGAACACTGTCTACTACCCCACCCGGCACGACAATTGAAAACGCCGCCTCCGGTTCAAATGCGGAAAGATTCGCTCCTAAAGTTCGAGTGGTTGGTCAAAATAGTGAAGCTATTCCTACCATTCCATTAAATTTGATTGCCTCCTTTTTAAGCCGCCCTCTAGTAATTGAAAATGAAGAGTTAGAGTCTGCCCCCATTTTGGTAGGTACTTACGAACACCGCACTTTGCTATCGGTTAATGATGTCGCTTATGTGCAAAACTTACCAACCGACAAAGGTAATAACTGGCAAGTTTATCGTCCCAGTGTAACGTTCGAAGATCCTGATACTGGCGATGAGCTGGGCCGCGAAGTTATTTATCTAGGTGATGCGAATGTTGAAAAATTTGGCGATCCCAGCACCTTACGTATTTCTAAATCTATTCTAGAAATCAACAAGGGAGACTACTTCGCCCA
>JAGVFD010000062.1 GCA_020057805.1 Sideroxydans sp.
TAATGAAAATGGCAAAGCAGGTGTGAGCCTGAATGCCTCTGACGATCTGTTTGGTCGTGAGTACAACGAAGCGTTGGTGCATCAGCTGGTCACGGCTTACCAAGCCAATGCGCGTTCGGCTAATAGCAAGCAAAAGGGTCGTAGCGAAATCGCTAAATCCACTCGCAAGCCATTCGCACAAAAGGGTACAGGTCGTGCGCGTGCGGGTATGGCGTCCAGCCCATTGTGGCGTGGCGGCGGTAAGATTTTCCCAAACAGCCCAGATCAAAATTATTCGCAAAAAATTAACCGCAAAATGTATCGCGCTGGCTTGGCTTCTATTTTCTCGAAGTTGGTAAGCGAAGGTCGTTTGAGTGTGGTTGAGACATTGTCCGTTGAGTCGCCAAAAACAAAACTGCTGGCAGACAAAATCAAGGCATTGGGTTTGCAGGATGTTCGTCTGTTAATCATCACCGACAATATGGATGAAAATCTGTATCTGTCGTCGCGTAATTTGCCTAACGTATTGGTTGTTGAGGCTCATCAAGCTGATCCTGTTAGCTTGGTTCGTTTCACTAATGTGTTGGTGACTCGTAACGCGGTTGCAAAAATCGAGGAGTTGCTGGCATGAGCACACCAAAATTCAATGAAGAGCGCTTGCTGAACATTTTGCTTGCTCCTCAAATTTCTGAAAAGGCAACATTCGTTGCAGAGAAAAATGAGCAAGTTATTTTCCGCGTCGTGTCTGATGCAACCAAGCCTGAAGTAAAGGCGGCTGTTGAGAAGTTGTTCAATGTTGTTGTGAACAGCGTCAACATCAGTGTTGTTAAGGGCAAGCAAAAACGTTTTGGTCGTTCCATCGGTCGTCGTTCTGACTGGAAGAAAGCCTACGTATGTCTGGCAGCGGGTCAAGAAATCAACTTTGCCGCAAGTGAGCAGGGGTAAAACATGGCACTCATTAAACTAAAACCAACGTCTCCTGGTACGCGCGCTGTTGTGCGTGTGGTGACCAAAGAGTTGCACAAGGGAAAACCTGAAGCTTCTCTGCTGGAAAAAAAGACGCGTACAGCAGGCCGTAATAACAACGGTCACATCACTACTCGTCATATGGGTGGTGGACACAAGAAGCATTACCGTATCGTTGACTTCAAGCGCGATAAGGATGGAATTCCAGCTAAAGTGGAACACTTGGAATACGACCCAAACCGCACTGCGCACTTGGCATTGTTGGTGTACGCAGACGGCGAACGTCGTTACATCATTGCGCCTAAAGGTGTGTCAGCAGGTGCGCAATTGATTAGTGGCTCGGAAGCGCCAATCAAAGCGGGGAATGCATTGCCATTGCGCAACATTCCAGTGGGCTCGACCATTCACAACATTGAAATGCTGCCAGGTAAAGGTGCTCAATTGGCGCGCTCCGCAGGTGCTTCGGTGCAACTGTTGGCACGTGAAGGCAGCTACGCTCAATTGCGTCTGCGTTCTGGCGAAATCCGTAAGGTACACATTGACTGCCGCGCCACTTTGGGCGAAGTTGGTAATGGTGAACACTCTTTGCGTTCAATCGGTAAAGCGGGTGCCAATCGTTGGCGCGGTATCCGTCCAACCGTTCGCGGTGTGGTGATGAACCCAGTGGATCACCCGCACGGTGGTGGTGAAGGTAAGACTGCAGCAGGTCGTCATCCAGTGAGTCCATGGGGTGTGCCAGCCAAGGGCTTCCGCACACGTCGCAACAAGCGTACTAGCGGCATGATCGTGCGCCGTCGCTTTCAAGCTTAAGGGGTAATTAGATATGGCACGTTCAATTAAAAAAGGCCCATTTGTTGATTTGCATCTGCTCAAAAAAATCGAGACAGTTCGTGCAACTAACGACAAGCGCCCAGTAAAAACATGGTCACGTCGCTCTACTGTGTTGCCCAACTTTGTTGGTTTGACTATCGCGGTGCATAACGGCAAGCAACACGTGCCTGTGTATGTTTCCGAAAATATGGTCGGTCACAAGCTTGGTGAATTTTCTTTGACTCGCACCTTCAAGGGTCATGTTGCTGATAAAAAAGCAACAGCCAAGAAATAAGGAGACATGATGAGTACAAAAGCAGTTATTCGTGGGGTTCGTATTTCAGCGCAAAAGACGCGTTTGGTTGCAGATCAGATTCGTGGTTTGCCCGTCGCACAAGCGCTGAACATTCTTACTTTCAGCCCTAAAAAAGCAGGCACCATCCTTAAGAAGGCACTTGATTCCGCGATTGCCAATGCCGAGCATAACGACGGCGCAGACATCGACGAATTGAAGGTTTCCACTATTTACGTGGATAAAGGTACTTCTCTAAAACGCATGATTCCGCGGGCTAAAGGCCGTGGTAATGGCATCGAGAAGCAGTCTTGCCACATCACTATTGTTGTCGGGAGCTAAACCATGGGTCAGAAAATTCATCCAATCGGATTTCGCCTGAGCGTCCAAAAAAACTGGACATCCAAGTGGTATTCCAACACCAAGCACTTCTCTGAATTGTTGTTGAAAGACATCGAAGTTCGAGATTTCTTGAAGAAAAAGCTAGTTGCAGCAGGTGTGTCTAAAATTGTTATCGAACGTCCTGCAAAGAACGCGAAAATTACAATTTACACGGCGCGTCCTGGTGTGGTGATTGGCAAGAAGGGCGAAGACATCGAAAGTTTGCGTAACGAATTGAAGAAACGCATGGGCTTGCCTGATGTGGGTCTGAACATCGAAGAAGTTCGCAAGCCAGAAATTGATGCGCAACTTATTTCAGAATCAATCACTCAGCAACTCGAAAAACGCATCATGTTCCGTCGCGCCATGAAGCGTGCGATGCAAAATGCAATGCGCCTAGGTGCTCAAGGCATCAAGATTATGAGTGGCGGTCGTTTGAATGGTATCGAGATTGCGCGTACCGAGTGGTATCGCGAAGGCCGTGTGCCATTGCATACCTTGCGTGCTGACATCGACTATGGCTTCTCTGAAGCAAAGACTACCTACGGCATTATTGGCGTCAAGGTTTGGGTCTACAAGGGCGATGTAAATTCACAGCAAGAAGCGGCGGCAGCAGTTGCAGCCGAGCCAGAAAAGAAAGTAAGAAAGTCGGGAGCTAAACATGCTACAGCCAGCTAGAAGAAAATACCGCAAAGAGCAAAAAGGCCGTA
>JAGVFD010000038.1 GCA_020057805.1 Sideroxydans sp.
AAGCCTTGCCTGTATTGTCTGCCAATGCGGCAGTTGATGTCAGTGCTGCAAACAGCGCAACGAGTGCCACTTTTTTCATATTGATTCCTTGGTAGATTATTGAAATTCTTCTATCTGAATGCGCCAATAGAAGCTCAATAATAATAACCTGTTTTGGGATAGCCCGTTACAGGTTATTAGTCTGGGGTATGCCCAGCTCTCTGCACAGCGCTCCCTACGAAATTTTTAGATCACTGCTGATTGCAGCGAGGAACACATCTGGCCTAACGCAAATACAAATCGCAGAACAATTGAATAAGCCGCAAAGCTTTATTTCAAAATATGAACGCGGCGAACGACGATTAGATTTTCCAGAATTTATAGAGCTTGCCGCCGTCCTGCATATTGATATTGCGGCATTTGTTGACAACTACCAGACTGCATTAGCTACCAAAACAAAGCTCCTCAAACAGCCTTCAGTGAAGAGCCGCACACAAAAATAGGGGGCTTCAGCCCCTTCTCCGTATGGCTACACCCTCCCCTATAAGCTGCTCCAACATCACCCTGACTGGCATCGGTATTGCAGCCCCCAATGCTTTCTCCACAGACAGCCACTGATTACCCGGCTGCGCGACGCTCAAAGGTTTTCGCTCAAGCTGAATTTTCAGCGGGGTGATGTGCAATTTGAAATGCGTGAAGGTGTGAGTGAAGTTTTCCAAACGTTCCCCCTCGCATGCATCCATCACATTAAGCACGAACCAACCCTTCGCTGTATCTTCATCATCGAACTGGGGCGGACACCACAGCCCGCCCCAGATGCCGCTACTGGGGCGCTTCTCCAGCAGAATGTCATTGCCGTGCATGAGCAGCAGAAACGTGGCGCGTCTTTCGGGCACTGTCTTCTTTGGGCGTGGCGTGGGGAGTGTATTGATGCGATCTGTTTGCAAGGCGACGCAGTCAGCTTGCACGGGACATAAAACGCATTTGGGTTTGCTACGCGTGCAAAGGGTGGCACCCATGTCCATGAGGGATTGGGTGTAGATGGCGATGTCCTCATTCAAATTTCCCCTCTCCCTACCCCTCTCCCCATTGGGGCGAGGGGACGACTTTTGAGGGAGTAAGCACTCTGCCTGTTGCCAAAGTTGCGCTTCGACTTTTTTGTTTCCCGTCCAACCTTCGATGCCACGATGTCTTGCCAGCACGCGTTTTACATTGCCATCCAAGATGGCGCGATGTTGGTGGAAGGCGAGCGCGCACACGGCGGCAGCGGTAGAACGACCGATGCCAGGTAGCGCAATGATGTCGTCAAAGTTGCGGGGAAATTCGCCGTTAAATTGCGCGACGATAAGGCGTGCGGCTTTATGCAGATTGCGACCGCGCGCGTAGTAGCCTAGACCACTCCAATGTGCGAGCACGTCATCTTCACTGGCGGCGGCGAGGGCTGCGATGGTGGGAAAAGAGGTGATGAATTTCTGAAAATACGGAATGACTGTGGCGACTTGCGTCTGCTGCAACATAATTTCAGACAACCACACGCGGTAGGCGTTGGCCTCCGACACGTTACTGGCGCAGCCAGCCGATTGCGGGAGGAGGCCAGAGGGCGGCGATTGCTTATCCGATGTTTGCTCACCTCTATTTATTCCGCCCTGAACTTGCCACGGCAGACCGTGACGGCCGTGTACGCGTTGCCATGCAATGAGGCGGGAAGCGAACGAAGTCATCGTTGTATGAATCCGTTGCTTCCCATCGCCATCATTTGAACAAACCGCCCAAGCCCTTCTTCAACTCAGCTTCTGCTTTTGCCTTCGCTGCGGCTTTTTGCGCATCAATCGCTTGCTGCGCTTTCAGCTTGGCAGCGTCCACTTCGGCGGCGGCTTTGGCTTTGGCAGCATCCACTTCTGCGGCAGCTTTTTGCTTGGCCGCATCGGCAACAGCATTGGCTTGCTGCTTCGCCGCATCAGCTAGGGCAGCGGCTTTTTGTTTGGCCTCATCAGAAATCATTGAGCCAAAATCCAGTTTGAATTTCAGGTCGGTGAACGCGCCACTCAAGCGCACAGGGAGTGTTAATCCGCCTACGCTGTCTTTACCGCCTTGGCCTTCAGAGGTTCCTGCAACGGTTGCTTTGACGAGGTAGTCGAGGCTGTCGTTACCTACATTGATGTCACCTTTGCCCCCCACACGTACAAACGGGGACTTCATCGACAAATCTTCGTTATGTGCGACACCGTTGGTAATTTTGAAAGTTGCTTTTAGCTCACTAAAATCGGTTTTTTCTGCCGCATTAGCACCTTGTGTCTTATCGCTTCCCTTGCCCACTTCACGCACACTCTTGGCGAGGTTGATGCCTTTCACCGCACCATCAGCTAGGTTCACAGACAGCGAACCATTCAGTGCTTTTTTCAATAGGCTAACCATGTTGCCTTGCGTAGTCACATTGATACCCACGCTACCCTTACCGTTGACGAAGTCCATATCCAATGCATCTTTTAGAAGCGGGCCAATTTCAATTGCATTCAATTTTGCATTCACCACAAATGCAGGATTTGCCTTGCTTGCATCCACAGCAATGTCACTGGCAATGCTGCCGCCATACAAATTAGCC
>JAGVFD010000229.1 GCA_020057805.1 Sideroxydans sp.
AGCCAGCCTTGCTGCGCCAACGCCTCCAAATCAATCATCAGCAGATTACCTGCGAAGGCCGAACTACTCATATAAGGAGAATTACCTGGCCCCACCTCACCCAAGGGAAGCAGCTGCCAATAAGTTTGCCCTGCACTCACCAACCAATCGACAAATTGGTAAGCGTTTGAACCGAAATCACCGGAACCATATTGACTGGGGAGAGAGGTGGGATGCAGCAAGATGCCGCTTGAGCGAGTAGATAACATGGTGCGCGACAATAATGATTAACAATGAAGAAACAAAAAGTGGGCGCATTGTGCGCCCACATCAGAAAAAAATCACGTGCCGCTTAAATTACAACAAATATTTCTGTAGTAATTTTGCTCAACCCGAACCTAATCATTACTTACGCACTTGTCCTTAACGACGCAAGCAAGCTAACATCTTACGCCCTAACTTCACTACAAAAACCATGTCGCCCCGCCTCCCCTTCCGCATTGGTACACCATTAAGCCCCTCCGCCACCAAAGTGATGTTTTTAGGTGCGGGAGAACTAGGTAAAGAAGTCATCATTGCTCTGCAACGCTTGGGGGTAGAAGTTATCGCGGTGGATCGTTATGCCAATGCGCCTGGGATGCAGGTGGCACATCGCTCGCATGTCATTAACATGACCGACCCTGTTGCCTTACGCGCGGTAATTGAAGCCGAGCGTCCACATTTAGTCGTACCCGAAATTGAAGCGATTGCCACATCGGTATTGCTCGACATCGAAAAAGAACAGATTGCCGAAGTCATCCCCACCGCACGTGCGGCACAACTCACCATGAATCGTGAAGGCATTCGTCGCCTCGCAGCGGAAGAACTCGGCTTACCCACATCCGCCTTCAAATTCGCCAGTTCGCTGGCAGAGTTGCAAGTCGCCATTGATGACAGCATCGGCTTTCCGTGCATTGTCAAACCCGTGATGTCTTCTTCTGGCAAAGGACAATCCTTATTGCGCACACAAGGTGATGTGCAAACCGCATGGGATTACGCCTTGCAGTCTGGGCGGGTGAAAGAAGCGCGCGTTATTGTGGAAGGCTTTGTGGATTTCGAATACGAAATTACCCAATTGACCGTGCGTGCCATCGATGCGTCAGGTAACGTCGAAACTTATTTCTGCGAACCTATCGGTCACGTACAAGTATCAGGTGACTATGTGGAATCTTGGCAACCACAAACCATGTCACCCCTGGCGCTGCATCGCGCGCGCGACATTGCGCAGCGCGTAACGACAGCGCTCGGCGGGCGCGGTATTTTCGGCGTGGAATTATTCGTCAAAGGTGACGATGTGTGGTTTTCGGAAGTCAGTCCACGTCCGCATGACACAGGATTGGTGACGCTTGCCACTCAACGCTTATCTGAATTTGAATTACACGCACGCGCCATCCTCGGCTTACCTGTGGATTGCACCCTGCTTCGCGCGGGCGCTTCAGCGGTTATCTATGGCGCAATGGAGGCGCAGGGGATTGCCTTTGAAGGCGTAGAAAAAGCACTCGCAGTAGCCGAAACCGATATTCGCTTGTTCGGCAAACCAGAAAGTTTCATTAAACGCCGCATGGGCGTTGCTGTAAGCACGGCAGATAATACAGATAACGCTCGCCGTCGCGCCAAACAAGCCGCCTCATTGGTGCGTCCGGTTAACCTTTAAGGTTTTAGCTCACTGGACGTGATGAAGAAAAGTCACCCCCCATTATCTATCTGAAATATGGCATGTATTTGATATGTAAGGAGTAATTTTTTGTGCGTAAGTGTGTGGCTATTGCCACTTTAGTGGCTTTACAGCCACGGCTTACCCCTTGCGGGTACGCTGTATTGCGACGAAATTGGGATTGTTAGAGGTGCCCTTCACTTAAACCGATAACTCAACGCCACATACGCGGTGTCCATAAATTGTTTATTCACAATTGGGCTGGTGCTGATGGCGCTGCCCAATTTTTTATGGCGCGCGTAGGCGTTGAGGTGGAAGTCATCCGTCAATTTGATGTCCGCAATGAGTGCGATGTAGGTATTCAATGAGCCCGTAGGTTGATAGTGAGCGAATGAACTGATCGTCGCTTCTTGGGCGCTCACGCCGTAGTAGTAACCCACATAATTTTGCGACAGATATTCCCCCCCAACGAGGGGATACAGCGTGACAGAATTCAAATCAATTTTGCCTGCATAGCTGAACTCAAAGCGATTGCCTTGTGATGCGCCCACATCGTGAAATAGGTTGAGGTGAAAGCCACCAATGGGGGTGATTTGCAAAGTGCCAATGCCCAGCGGCAAAGAGGATTTTCGTGTGTTCAAACCTTGCAGATTGGGCGTGTTAGTGGCGATGCCATCAAAGCTGATACGACCGATTAATTCAAGGTGACCATAGCCCATCTCTAACGTTTTAATTCCTGGTGTGTCGATGCGTACAAACGCGCGCTGGTATTGCAGATTGGTATAGGGCAAATAAGTGGGCGCATCTTGGCTGCCTCGCACGATGGATCCGGTGTAATAGCCACCCATACCTAGATCACCTTGCAAGGTATCTGGAAAGTCATCCGCGCTCACCTGCCCTGCGCTGACTAGGCAAGCGAATACCCAGCCGATGCATTTCACACTATTTCGTTTTGCACTTTCCATAGTTCAATCTCCACATTTTTATTGCCGTAACATCACTTAACTCTAGCTCGCAAATTATCACGTCAGCTGCGATTTCGCGAAATGGCAATTTAATCAGAACGGATTTAGCGCTACCCATAAAAAAACCGCACTGCAAAACAGTGCGGTTTTTTTAGTCCTGCGGGCGAATCAATTAACGACTTGATCTAACTTCACGTTCACGCCTTTAGTACCCGGACGCAAAGGTTGACTCATGCCTTGAATATCGCCCGCTTCTGGCATGGCCATGCCAGATTTGGAGATGCGTGACACCACGATGACTTTGTCAAACGCCGACAATTTCATTTGCGGCTGCATGGCCATGCTGTCATCTAACTCAAAGGTGAGTGGCAAGTCGCGCACTTGTTTGCGCAAAATAGCGAGTGGCATTTTGGGGCCTTCTGCGGCACGGGCTAATACGAATACCGTGTCATCTGGGCTGACTTTGCCTTTTAACGCAGGGCTCAAAGTGACGGTGCCGGTAATGCGCTCGGTGCCACCCATTGCTGCACTCGGCGCAGGGTTGTTGATTTCCTCCAACGCCATAGGTGCTTTGCCGCCTTTAATGTGTGACATCAGTTGGCGCGCTTCGGCGAGGCCGCTGTCAATCATTTTGCCGTCTTCGCTATCAGCAGGCAACAAGCTACGCAAGCGTTCCCAATGTTTAATCGCTGCCGCAAAATCACCACGCTCCATGCCCGCCGACCCAGCCAAGGCCAAACCTTTCATGCTGTCTGGGTCCAGTGCTAGCGCTTTGTTAATTAGCTCGGTGGGTTTGCCTTTCAGCGTTTGGCCTTGTGCCATCGCTTGCGCATCGGCGTAATCTGCCCACACCCACGCTTCATCGGGCACCAGCTTGGTGAGTTTTTCAAACATTTGAACAGATTCGCTGTAGCGATTGGCATCCATATAGGCGCGCGCCAACATCACCAGTGATTCACCATCTTCAGGATTGGCATCTACTTTTTCTTCTAACGTAGCAATGCCCGCTTCACCGTGTGGTGCACCGATGTCACTCGTGCCGCCATGCGCTACGCGATCCGAGAAAGCATTCATATTGCCCACTTGGGTATAGACCCCCAGCGCCATAATGGGCAACAGGATAGACAGCACGATGGCTAAACGTTTGTAGGGATTGCTCGGCGATGGCGTTACGACGCTGCTAGCGCCACTCACTTCTTCCAGCACACGGCTTTGCAATTCG
Organism: Sideroxydans sp.; assembly: GCA_020057805.1. Lineage (GTDB taxonomy): Bacteria > Pseudomonadota > Gammaproteobacteria > Burkholderiales > Gallionellaceae > Sideroxyarcus. The sequence continues at coordinate 3,860 of JAGVFD010000229.1, forward strand.
CGTTTGCCCTGCTCATGCAGTTCTGGCGTAAGCAAACCATTTTGCAAATCGACATCCATCTCGTTGATTTGGTCGCGTAAAATTTCCAAATTAGCGGCATCGCGAGCGACGTCATTATTTTTGGCTGTGCCACGCCACAAGGGCACAGCCAAAAACAGAATGGCGATGACAATCAACGCCGCACAAATAATCCAAAATAAGGTCATGTGTTGTCTTCTTTTTTATTGAGTAAGGTGGCGGCGCGTTGCTCGGCTTCCATGGTTAAGCTGGCTTCGGGAACGGCTGCGCGACGTTGGCGTAATTGATACAACAAAAATGCGATGCCCAGCACCAACAAAATAAACGGCGCAAACCACAGGGGCACGGTTTCACTATCCATCGGCGGATCAAACAAAACCGATTTGCCAAAGCGCTCGACCAAGATGTCCATAATCTCTTGATCCGTAGCACCTGCTTGCATTTTTTCACGCATGATTTGGCGCACGTCATTCGACCAATCTGAACGTGAGCTGGCCACGTTTTCACTTTGACAAACGAGGCAACGCACTTTCTCGGCCAAGTTAATCATGCGACGTTCCATCACGGGATCATCGGCCAAATCTTTCGCCTCACCCGCCATCGCGAAGGTGGGCATGAACATCAGCAATGCGATTAAATAATTTTTCATTTTTTGTTCAGCTCCGCAACTAGGGGCAAGATACGTTCACGTAGATTCATCGGTGTCACTGCGCCGATAATTTTGTCGCGAATGACGCCTTGTTTATCAATCACGTAAGTTTCTGGCACACCATACACGCCATAGTCAAAACCTACTTTGCCATCCGCATCAAAAATAGTCAGCGTGTAAGGGTCGCCTGATTTACGCAACACCGCTTCGCCATCTTCACGCTTGTCTTTGTAATTCAGCCCGAGTACGGGAACGATGTTTTGACTGGCCAAATCCATCAACACAGGATGCTCGTCTTTACATGCACCGCACCATGAAGCCCATACATTCAGCAGCCACACTTGGCCTTTCATGTCCTGCGTGGAGAATTGTTTATTGGCGTCATGCAGCAAGGGCAAGTTAAACGCAGGTGCAGGTTTATTAATCAGCGGCGAAGGCACTTCGCGTGGATCAAGACTTAAGCCTACGTACAAAAATCCCGCCAGCACCAAGAACACAATAAAGGGAATGAGGGCGCGCTTCATGCTACGTTCTCCTTGTTTAGCAGTTCAACTTTACGCCCTTGAATGCGATAGCGTCGATCGCTAATGGCAACCAGACCGCCCAGTGCCATGAAAAAGCAGCCTGCCCAAATCCAATCGACGAAAGGTTTGATATACACGCGCACCGCCCAAGCTTCGCTATCGGGAATTTGTTCGCCTAAAGAAACATACAAGTCGCGTAACAAACCCGTACGAATGGCAGCTTCAGTCATCGGCATACCCGATGCGTTGTATTGACGCTTTTCAGGGTGTAGCACAGTCACGGGTTTGCCATCTTGGCTCACACTCACGCGGCCTTGCATGGCAACATAGTTGGCACCTTGCTGTTCACTCACGCCATCAAAGCGGAACTCATAACCGCCCGCTTGCACCGTGTCGCCCACTTCCATGCGCACGTCACGCTCGGTCTCGTAACCTTTCACCATGGTCACGCCAATGATGAAAACGGCGATACCAAAATGCGCTAACTGCATGCCGTAATAACTGCGCGTGGGCGTTTTCAAACGCTGCATCAAGCTACCTTCCTTGCCCATGCGACGATACAAATCTAGCGCGCCAGTAATAATGAGCCACGCTGCCAATAACAATCCCAGCGCAATAATCGGCGTCCAATGTCCTAATACCAGCGGTAGCAATAATGCAATCGCCATACTCGCTACCAGCGCCCAACGTACACGCTGCCAAATGTCAGGCAAGCTGGCATGTTTCCAACGGGCAATCGGACCTAATCCCATCATCATCACCATCGGAATCATCAACGGCACAAACACGGTATTGAAATAAGGGGGGCCTACCGAGAGTTTACCGAAGCCCAATGCGTCCATGAACAACGGATACAGCGTGCCTAAAAATACCGAGGCAGATGCCACCGATAGCAGCACATTGTTAGTGAGCAACATAGTCTCGCGCGACACCAAATCAAATTTGCCCCCCAAGCCAATTTTAGGCGCGCGCCACGCGAACAACAGGAGCGATGCGCCAATCACAATCACCAAGAACGACAAAATAAATACACCGCGTTTAGGGTCGGTGGCAAAGGCGTGTACTGATGTCAATACACCAGAACGCACGAGGAAGGTGCCGAGCAACGACAACGAGAACGCTGCAATCGCCAACAGCACCGTCCAGCTTTTGAATGCACCGCGCTTTTCGGTCACCGCGAGGGAATGAATCAAGGCGGTACCTACTAGCCACGGCATGAAAGACGCATTCTCAACGGGGTCCCAGAACCACCAGCCGCCCCAACCCAATTCGTAATACGCCCACCAGCTTCCAAGTGCGATACCCGTTGTCATAAACACCCACGCAATGGTCGTCCAAGGGCGCGACCAACGCGCCCAAGTAGAATCTAATTTGCCACCCAACAAAGCTGATAACGCAAAGGCGAAGGCCACCGAGAAGCCCACATACCCCATATACAACATGGGTGGATGAATCACGAGACCAGGGTCTTGCAACAGCGGATTCAAATCACGGCCATCCATCGCAGCGGGAAATAAACGGTCAAACGGATTCGAGGTGAATAGCATAAACAACAAGAAGCCCACCGAAATCAGCCCCATCACCCCTAGAACGCGCGCCACCATTTCGAGCGGCAGATGTTTACTGAACATCGCCACGGCAATCGTCCACAGTGTAAGGATGAAAGCCCACAACAACAGTGAACCTTCATGCCCCCCCCACACAGCTGCCACGCGATACGCGGTGGGCAATTGCGAATTGGAATGTTGTGCCACATACAATACGGAGAAGTCGTTAGCGATAAAGGAGTAAGTCAGACAGGCGATGGCGATGGCGACAAAAAAGAATTGTCCGAACGCCAAGGGGCGCGCGCTGTGCATCCATACTGAATTACCGCGTGCTGCACCTACGATGGGCAACACGCCCTGAACAAGCGCTAAAAACAGCGCGACGATGAGCGTGAAATTACCGATTTCTGGAATCATGCGAGGGCTTTCAAAAGTTATTGAGTAACAGGTTTGCTAACAGGCACAGCAGAAGCCGCTTTCGATTCTTCCGCCTTTTTAATGGCATCTAACGCTTCTGGCGGCATGTAGTTTTCATCATGCTTGGCCAACACTTCTTCAGCATGGAACACATGGTCTGCATCAGTTTTACCTTGTGCAACCACGCCCTTACCTTCTTTGAATAAGTCGGGCAGGATGCCTTTGTAAATGACCGGCATGGTTTGAGCGGTATCGGTAATGTTGAAACGCACCGTTAAGCCATCGGCCTCACGCTTTACACTGCCTACTTCCACCAAGCCACCAATACGGAAGTTGCGGCCTTGCGGCGCTTCTTTG
>JAGVFD010000139.1 GCA_020057805.1 Sideroxydans sp.
ATTCCGCTTCCATTGTTTTGCGTTGTTCCACTATCGACTGTTCGGCCTGCTTCGCTGCATCAAGCTGGGCCGCAATCTGCGCTTGCAGTACACGTTCTTTCTCAAGATTAGCCTGCGCTTGTGCGAGCAATTCAGCTTCCTGCGCTTTACGCTTCTCCGCCATCAATAGTTCAGCCTGCTGCGCCGCATCGCGCTGTGCCGCCATCTGCACTTGCAGTACGCGCTCTTGCTCAAGTTTGGCTTGCTCTTGGGCGAATAACTCGGCTTCCAATACCCTATGTTGCTCAGCTTCCACTTGCGCATCACTCGCCAGCGCCGCACGATGACGCGCGGTTTCCTCCGCCACGCGCGCACTTTTTCGACTGGCAGACAGCGCTGCTTCAGCTTGCTTTAATAAATCATGTTCAGGCAACTCATACAGTGCTTGCGGCAACTGCGCCTGCAACGCCTCCACCTTTTGACTTAATTCGGCTTGCACACTCGCCAAGGCAAATTGTTGATGTTGCTCGGCTTGAGTTGCCACGAGTTCCGCCTCGATACGCGCTTGTGCAGCGGCTTGCACTTGCTGCGCTGCTTCAATACGTTCCGCAATTTGCATTTGCAATTCGAGCTCTTTTTCTTCGGCCGCTTCTTCTTGCGCATGCAGCTCCGCTTCCAAAACCAAACGATGTGCCACTTCCGCTTTCACCAATTCCGCTTTTTCGATGCGCTTTTTTTCCGCCGCCTCCATTTCAGCCTGATGGCTGCGACTTAATGCTTCCAACTCGGCTTGTGCCGCCGCTTCCAGCTGCGCTTTCTTTTCCGCTTGCGCTTGTTGTAAGGCCTCAATGCGTTCAGCAATTTGCACTTGCAGCTCCAGCTCTCTCACCTCGGCCGCTTTTTCTTGCGCATGCAATTCTGCTTCGAGTGCCAAACGACGATCAGCTTCTGCACGCACCAACTCGGCCTTCTCGATACGCCGTTTCGCCGTTGCTTCAATTTCAGCGTGGCGCAATTGACTCACCGCTTCAGCCGCCTCGGCTTGCAACAAAAGCGTTTGTTCGGGCAGTTGCGCCACCGCCAATGCCACTGCTGCATCCGCTTGTTCCAACTTTTGACGCAACGATTCACGTACTGATTCAATCGCAGCTTGTTGTTGAGCCACTAATTGCTGTTGCTGTTGAGTCGCGTCTAATTCCGCTTGCAAGCGTTCTTGAATTAATGCTTCGGCAGCTTTTTCCGCTTGAATGCGTTGCTTAATTTGGTCTTGCAATTCACGCTCGCGCAACGCTACCGCTTGCTGTTGCGCTTGCAATTCAGCTTCCAACTGAAGCTTACGTTGCGCTTCCGCGCGCGCTTCATTTTCGATTTGAAGCCTTCTTTCAGCTTCTTGAACCGCTTGGTTAGCCGCCTCTAACTTCGCTGCCGCTTCTGCTTCTACTTTTTGCAGCAGTGCTTCCTGTTGGGCTTTTTTCTGCTGCAAATCATGATGAATGGCACGGGTAATGAGATTTTCCTCATCACACTTGACTGCTTCTTGTTGCAGACGCTGCAATTCAGCTTCTTCCTGTGCCCGTTTCGCCAACAACACTTGCGTAGTGTCGGATTTCATTTTTGCAATTTTTGCGCGCAGCATTTGTGTCGCCTGCGCAAGAGCAGATTGCTCGGCATCTAATTGCAACATGCCCGCTTGCGTGGCGGCCTGTTCCGCTGCAATACGTTCTTGCGCCAGGGCTTCGGCTTTTTTTGCGACCTCAATTCGCTCGGCAATGCGGGCTTGCAACTCTTGCTCTCGCTGCGCCATGAGCAATTCTTTATCCCTTAATTCTTGCTCTAGCTGCGCACGACGCTCGGCTTGTTGTTTCGCGTGTTGTGCCGCATCAATGCGTTGCTTCAGCGCAAGTGCGGCTTCTTTAGCCGCCGCCTGCCCTTTTTCAACAGCGGATTTTTCACTTTGACGCAACACGTATTGCGCGTGCGCTTGCTGATTCAGTGACGATTTAAGCGCAGCTTGTTCATTTTCATATTGAATGCGCAATTGCTCTGCATCACGTGCAACCCATACCTGACTCTCCTCCAACTGTGCTTGAAGCGTCGCTTCTGCTTGTTTGGCTTGATTAATGCGATTGGCGATTTGTGCTTGCAATTCGCGCTCGCGCTGCGCGAGGCTTTGCTCTTTTTCGCGCAATGAATTTTCCATCGCAATGCGGCGCTTCGCTTCCTCGCGCGCCAAGCGTGATGCCTCAACACGTTGTTGTTTAGCTTGATCCAATTGTTCGGCATGCACGTCAATCGACACATCCACAACTTGCGTCAATACAGGTAAATTCAATACGGGAGTTGCGATGGGAGAAGGGGTAGCTGGCGTAGGGCGTGCCACGGCGGGCGCTACGGAGACGCCCGCTGTCTTCTGCCCTTCCTCACGCAGTTTGGCAAAATTAGCCGCACGTTGCGCTGCTTCTTCTTGCTGCGCACGCATGATGACAATCGCAGCATCTTCTCGACTCATCCGATCAGGCGCAGTTTTCTCTGCTTTTTTCAAAGCAGCGTAATCTTGGCTTGTGGTGCGTGAAGTGTCGCTAGCATTCGTCATCGTTTTACTCTACTGCGTGGTTATGCATTACCAATGCCCCGCGTGGGCAGCTTAATTTGTTGAGCAAAATCCAGCATACGCTGAATGGGCTGTACCGCACGGGGGATGATAGTCGAATCAATATGAATTTCGTTCTTTCCCGATTGTAAAACTTCAGCCAAATTAACCAGCCCATTCATTGCCATCCACGGGCAGTGACTACAACTCTTACAGTTCGCACCCTTACCCGCCGTGGGCGCTTCGATGAAAATTTTGTTCGGACACAACGTGCGCATCTTGTGCAGGATGCCGTTGTCGGTTGCCACGATGAAGGTAGTCGCCTCCAAGCTTTGCGCCGCTTGAATTAGCTTGGAAGTCGAGCCTACCACGTCTGCCAACTGCACCACGGCACGCGGCGATTCAGGATGCACCAGCACTTTAGCGAGGGGATACTGCACCTTCATGGCGGCTAGTTCATGCGATTTATATTCATCATGCACCAGACAAGAACCCTGCCACATCAGCATATCTGCGCCCGTTTGCTCTTGGATGTAACTACCCAAATGCCGATCGGGTGCCCACAGAATTTTTTTACCCCGGGCTTTCAAATGACTCACGATGGGCAACGCAATCGAACTGGTCACCATCCAATCCGCACGCGCTTTCACCGCCGCACTGGTATTGGCATACACCACCACGGTGCGATCGGGATGCGCATCACAGAACGCAGAAAATTCATCAATCGGACAGCCTAAATCGAGCGAGCATTCCGCCTCCAAGTCCGGCATCAGCACGCGCTTTTCTGGACTCAAAATTTTCGCCGTCTCCCCCATAAAACGTACCCCTGCCACCACCACCGTTTTAGCAGGATGGCGAAAGCCAAAGTTCGCCATGTCCAAGGAATCAGAAACGATACCGCCCGTCGCCTCGGCCAAATCTTGTAAATCAGGATGCACGTAGTAATGCGCCACCAGCACCGCGTCCTGTTCTTTCAGCATGCGCTTGATGTTCTCTATCAGTTCGGCCTTCTCCCCCGCTTCTGGCTCACGCGGCTTCTTCGCCCATGCGTGTGCTGTGCTGCAACTTGTTTGTGCGGCGTCTGGATGATCGTAGTCGATGGTAATGATGTTGTCAGACATGCTGGGCTCTTTCTGGCAGTTGCAATATCGCCTCACGATTGCTGGGCGAGAAGACTTTATCGACTGCCTCTTGGTAAGGCAACCATTGGAAATTTAGATGCTCGCGGGCTGAGAGGGTAATGTCCACCTTATGTGGAAGTTGCAGACCGAACACATGCTCTGTGTTTTGTGTAATGCCCTCAGGATAGCGGTGCCGCCAAGTGGGATAAATTTCGTAGACGTTTTGTTGCTGCCAATCGGTCAGCTTAAATTGATGGGCATCTAATCCCGTTTCTTCAACCACTTCGCGCCGCGCGGTGTCGAGCAGCACTTCATCATCATCTCGACTCCCTGTCACCGATTGCCAGTATTCAGGATGGTCGGCACGCTGTAGTAGCAATACATCCAACGCCTGTGTGTAGATTACAACCAATACCGAGATGGGTTGCTTATTGCGCAACATCAGGCAAAGAAAACCCAAAATGGTTTTCCCTGCAACCGCCAGAAATCTACCGTCGCATTCAAAATGTCGTCCAGCATATCTTCACCCGTGTGCTCTCCATGCAGGAGTAACACGTAACCTGGCGCGGGGGACCAGGACAGGTCGCCCAAGGCATCCGCTAGTGCATCCCAGTTATGTCCGAACCAATCAGGCGCCTTAATTGCACGCGCCATTTCTGCCAGCACCTCGCCTTTACCATGCGCTGTTGCAATGTCTGCCTCAAAACTAGTGAAACCTGCGCGTTGCACAGAATCATGTAGCGCATCGAGAGAACAATTGAGGCGATACACCCCCGCCCCGTTCGCATTTTTCAGCAAATAGCACAGGTCTTCCATTAGCGCGTCTCCTCGATACGTTTGAACGATTTGTAATGGTCAGCGGTGTAGTAACACTCGGGGACGATGCCACACACAATACGCCGTGCGCCGCGATGGCTAATGCCGGGTGTAGTCACCGTGTATTCGTGGTAATAGCCACGCGATTGCTTGGGCAGGATTCGCTCGAAATTACTGAATACCACGCCATCACGCGAATACGGGAAAGGCCCGCCTTGCTTGATGAGATCGTAAGTTTTGCGGCCTTCGGGCGGCAATTGCGCCAGCGTAATTGAATGACCATCCGCTGTATCGGGCGACGCTGCTTGCGCTTGTTGCCCTGCGTCTTGCGTGGAGGACTGCGAGTGATGGTGATGATTGCGCGCTTGCGCTAAAGACAAGACCAGCACCAGCCCTGCCAATACCCACCACCACACTCGTTTTCCACGCAACATAATTACTCCTTAAGAGCGACAGGCGCTTCCACGACTGCGGGTGCACGCAGACGAATATGCAGTTCACGCAATTGCTTTTCATCCACCGCGCTGGGTGCTTGTGTCAGCAAACACTGTGCACGCTGTGTTTTAGGGAAGGCAATCACATCACGGATGGATTCCGAACCCGTCATCATGGTGACGATGCGATCCAAACCAAAAGCCAAACCGCCGTGAGGAGGCGCGCCGTATTGCAGCGCATCCAATAGGAATCCGAACTTGAGTTGCGCTTCTTCTGCGCCGATGTTGAGCGCGCGGAACACTTTGCTCTGCACTTCTTCTTTATGGATACGCACTGAGCCGCCACCGATCTCCCAACCGTTGAGCGCCAAGTCGTAGGCTTTAGCCAAGCACTTGCCGGGATCGGTTTCCAAGAATTGCAGGTGTTCGTCTTTAGGCGAGGTGAACGGATGGTGACAGGCGTTCCAACGCTTGCCTTCTTCGTCGTATTCAAACATGGGAAAATCAACCACCCACAATGGCTCCCATGCCTTGCCATTCACATGGCCTTTGGCGTGACCAATCTTGGTGCGCAATGCGCCCAAGGCATCGTTCACGATCTTAGTCTTGTCTGCGCCGAAGAAAATGATGTCGCCGTTTTGCGCGCCTGTGCGTTCGATGATGGTTTTCAACGCGGCTTCGTTCAAGTTTTTAACGATAGGCGATTGCAAGCCTGTGTCGTTCAATTGCGTGATGTCGTTGACCTTGATGTAAGCCAAACCCTTCGCGCCATAGATGCTGACGAACTTGGTGTAGTCGTCAATCTCGCTACGCGAAATAGCGCCGCCGCTTGGCACGCGCAAGGCCGCCACGCGACCATTCTCAGAATTGGCCACCCCGGCGAACACCTTGAACGCCACGTCTTTCACTGCATCCGTCACATCGATGATTTCGAGTGTCACGCGCAAGTCAGGCTTATCCGAGCCAAAGCGATTCATCGCTTCTGCATAAGGCATACGTGGGAAGGGATTCGGCAAAGTTACATTCAGCGCATCCTTGAACACCACGCGAATCATCTCTTCCATCATCTCCATGATCTGCTCTTCAGTCATGAATGAGGTTTCCACGTCGACTTGCGTGAATTCTGGCTGACGGTCAGCGCGCAAGTCTTCGTCACGGAAGCACTTGGTGATTTGGTAGTAACGGTCAAAACCCGCCACCATCAACATCTGTTTGAACAACTGCGGTGATTGCGGCAAGGCAAAGAAGTCGCCTGCGTGTACACGGGAGGGCACGAGGTAGTCACGCGCGCCTTCTGGGGTGGACTTGGTTAACATCGGTGTTTCGATGTCGATGAAGCCTTTGTCATCCAAGAAGCGGCGGAAGGCACGCGCGGTCTTGTAGCGCAGCAGCATGTTGTTTTGCATCTGTGGGCGACGCAGGTCAATCACGCGATGCGTCAGACGCACATTCTCGGACAAGTTTTCATCGTCCAATTGGAACGGAGGCGTGACCGCCACATTCAACACTTCAATTTCGTGGCACAGCAATTCAATCTCACCGCTGTTGATACTTTTGTTTTCTGTGCCTTCGGGACGACGACGCACACGACCCGTGATTTTCAACACATATTCGCTACGCACGGATTCGGCGATGGCGAACATGCCCGCGCGATCTGGATCGCACACCACTTGTGCCAAGCCTTCACGGTCGCGCAGGTCGATAAAAATCACCCCACCGTGGTCGCGACGGCGATGTGCCCAGCCGCATAGAGTGACGGTCTGACCGAGGTTGTTAACGTTGAGTTGTCCGCAGTAATGAGTTCGCATAATTTGAGATACAGGTGAGGATGACAAAAAGGTTTAATGAGTTGTATTGAGTTTAGCCACAGCTTCGGGCGTGGTGACCACGCCCATCGAGATGATGGCCTTGAAAGCCGCATCTACGCTGATGTCGAGTTCAATCGTTTCAGATTTTTTTACGTAGAAATAAAAACCATTCACTGGGCTAGGGGTCGTGGGAACAAACACGCCGACATATTCGTCGCCCTCTAACTTGCGTGTCACTTCGGCAGGCACGCTGGTTTGAAAAGCGAGCGACCATGATTCAGCGTGCGGATAGCGCACCAGCAACACTTTGCCGAAAGCGTTACCACTCTCGGAAAGCAGCGTGTCGCTGACCTGCTTCACGCTGTTGTAGATGGCGTTCACAAAGGGAATGCGACGTAGCACCTGCTCCCACCACGACAACAAACGCTGGCCAAACACGTTGCGCACCAGCAAGCCGGTGACCAACACAATCAGCACGGTGAGAATAACGCCCAAGCCTGGAATATGAATGCCCAGCAAATTATCGGGATGCCATGCCTGCGGTAACAACATCAACGATTGGTCTAGGATGCCAATGATAAAACCTAGCACCCACAAGGTAATCACTAAAGGAACGAGCACCAACAAGCCGGTGAGGAGATATTTTTTCATCAGTGCATTCCCGCCATTGGGCAAGACGAACAAGCGCCTGTATCACAGCTGCTAGATGAACTGGCGAATTGAAACCCTGGCGCACCTAACTGCTTGGCAAAGGCCTCTTTGCCACATTCAGGACAACAGGTGAGCGGCGCATCGCTGTACTTCTGCATCACATCTTTCTGTGTGCCACAGCTACTGCATCGGTATTCGTAAATAGGCATGCGGTTCAACTAGATTCTGAAAGGGGGCGCATTATACCCTGCGCCCCCGCGTCGGAAGAAGACGCTTATTGCAACAACGTCTTAACGATGCGTTGGCTGGCGTGTCCATCTCCATAAGGATTGCCGAAATTTGAAAAACTTTGATAGTAAGCCGCATCATCCAACAAGCGCGAACAGGCTTGAATCACGTTTGCGGTATCTGTCCCCACCAGCTTAATGGTGCCCGCATCCACCGCTTCTGGGCGTTCAGTCACATCACGCATCACCAAGACGGGCTTACCTAATGAGGGGGCTTCTTCTTGAATGCCACCCGAATCGGTCAGAATCAAATAAG
>JAGVFD010000050.1 GCA_020057805.1 Sideroxydans sp.
CTGAATAGCACGCTCACCGCCTTCACTACAACAGGCGACCATGCCGACACCACGGCGGGCATATCGGGCATCAATAAATTAAAAAGCGTGAATCGTTTTTGGACGCTCACGCCTGGGGCGGGACTGACCTTTACGACCTATGCCACCACCTTTAACTTTGTGGCGGGTGATGTAGATGCAGGTGCGACACCTGCCAGTTTTATCGTGGCGCGTAAGCGTGTGGGCGTGTGGAGCTATCCCACCATGGTCGCGGCGAATCCACTGAACACCACGGCGAATGGCATGACACAGGCGGGTGGCTTCGGTGAATTTGCTGTAGGCCAAGGCTTCCCCGCGTTTTCCATCACCAAGCTGGTGAGTGTGTTTTGGGATCCCGTTAATTCGAGTACAAACCCCAAATTTATTCCCGGCGCATTGGCGCAATACACCGTGCTGGTGAGCAACGCGGGCGGGCCTGCTGATAATAATTCCGTGTTCATTACCGACGCGACACCGCCTAATTTGGCCTTGAATGTGAGCGGCGCAGGCGGCCCTGTCACCTTCACCCAAGGCACTCCTAGTAGCACCTTGACCTACAACTTCATCGCCTTGGCAGATTTAACCGATGACGTAGATTTTTCAAACGATGGCGGCGCAACGTGGACGTATGTGCCTACCGCCGCTGCCGATGGTTGTGACTTAACGGTCACCCACCTACGCATCAATCCCAAAGGTGTTTTCATCGGCAACCCCACCCCGCCTGCACCTAGCTTGAGCTTGGTTTTCCGTATGTGCGTGCAGTAACGCGCAAGCTTTTTGTGGGCGCGCCTTCGGTGTTGTAGGTGGCCGATTTATCGGACGATGGTTACCCTGAATTTATCGCGCAACACTCTAAATGGGGCAAGAACCTCTTCGAGGTAAATTGCGCTCCCACAAAACCAACCCCCTCCAGCTCCCCCTTGTCAGGGGGAGAGCGAAGCCAGCTCCTCCCCTGACAAGGGGAGGTTGGGAGGGGTTGGTTTTGAATGAACTACAAGCGCTTATGGAATCTCCGCATCGGGCATGCGGTCGAGGATAAGCAGGGTTTTGTTTAACATGCCGCGCGCCTCGCGGTGAGTGTCGTAGTAGCGCGGATTGGGCACCATGGCGGCGAGGCGGGCGGCTTGTTCGGCAGAAAGTTGCGCTGCGCTCACGCCAAAATAATGACGCGCGGCGGCTTCTGCACCAAACACACCGTTGCCCCACTCGATGACATTTAGATAAATCTCAAAAATTCTTTGCTTGTCCATCACCGTTTCCAGCATCAGCGTGATGATGACTTCTTCGCCTTTGCGCCACGGCGTGCGCTTAGTGGAGAGGAATAAATTCTTGGCTAACTGCTGGCTGATGGTCGAGCCACCCGCCACAATTTTTCCCTTCTTCAAATTTTTTTCGTAGGCTTTTTGAATGCCTTCCCAATCGAAGCCTTCGTGGTCAATGAACTTCGCATCTTCTGAAACAATCAAGGCACGCTTTAGATTTTTGGAAATTTTGGGGTAGTCCACCCACTGGTGTTTCAACGTGGCTTTAGGATTTTTGTCCTGCATTACCTCAAGACGATCTTCCATGAAGGAACTGCTGGCAGGATCGAATTTAATCCACCACACAATGTGCGCGAACAGCCACAGCTGATACAGCACCAGCAAGGCAAATAGCCCGATGACGATACGCATGAAAAGACTGCGAGGGGCTTTCATTGCTTGCGCATCGCCTCAAGTACGGGCCGGGTATCAGGGCGCATCTTGCGCCACAGCGCAAATGAGGTGGCTGCTTGTTCGACCAACATGCCCAGCCCATCCGCAATAACCGAAGCACCCTGCGCTCGCGCAAATTTTAAGAACGGTGTTTCTTTTCCATACATCATGTCGTAGGCGAGTGCGCCGGGTTTGAACAAACCATCGGGTAGCGGGGGTAATTCATCCGACAGTCCGCTAGATGTTGCGTTGATGATGATGTCGAAGCGACGACCTGCGAGGTCTTCGTAACGCTTGGCGAACACCGTGCCTGCGCCCTCAAAAGCTTTCGCCAGTGTTTGTGCTTTTTCTAAAGTGCGATTGGCGATGATGATGCCCGCACCTGCATTGAACAGCGGCCACATCACTCCCGCCGCCGCCCCGCCCGCGCCGAGGATGAGCGCATCTTTGAAGAGCAATTTGTATTGCACGTTCTTTTCGATGTCGGCCAGCAGCCCTACACCATCCGTGTTGTCGCCGAGGATTTGGTCACCTTCAAAAATCAAGGTGTTCACTGCACTTGCATCGTTAGCGCGACCACTGCGCTGCGTCGCCAATTGGTACGCTTCAAACTTGAACGGCACAGTTACGTTGCAGCCTTTGTACCCGGCGGCACGTAAGCGGGCGATGGTGTCGGCAAAGCCATCTAGCGGAGATTCAATCGCTTCGTAGCTGATGTCCTGTCCAGTCTGCTGCGCGAACATGTTGTGAATGAACGGCGATTTGCTGTGCGAGATGGGGTTGCCGATTACGGCATATTTGTCGGTCATATTGGTGCGGACAGTTTGAAAAGTGCGCGGATTATAACGGCTTAATCCGTCCGCTTCAGTAGTGCTGTCAGCAATCCCACTACCGCCATCGCACAGACGATCGTGACGCCAGAGGGGAAGTCTAACCACACTGAAAGTAGTAAGCCAATGGCATAGCCAGCGATGCCAATTCCGAAGGCATATAGCAGGCGATGGTGTTGCAGTTTGTGTGTGGCGAGAGCGGGCACAATGAGGCTGGTGAATACGAGATAGATGCCGACCAGTTGCACTGAGGCCGTCACCGCCAGTGCAAACAGTGCATAGAACGCCAAATGACTTTGGCTGCTACGTAAGCTGCGCCATGCAATGAGCAGCGCGCCACTCAATAAAGCGGTACCCATCAGTTGTGAGTTGTTCACCCAAAGAATCTGGCCTACTAATAGGTCTTTTAGATGTTCACCTGCGTGTATGTCGTGGCTCATCAATAGCATGCCTAAGCTGGCTGAAAGTACGAAGGTGAGGCCGATGTAAGCTTCTTTTACATCAGGCGCACTGCGTTCAATCCACGCCAATAAACCTGCACCACACAAAGCACTGCTTGCTGCGATGAGTTGCACCAGTAGCGGTTCGTGATCGAGTTCCAGCAATGCTGCGATGATGACGCCTAGCCCCGCGATTTGGGCAATAGCAAGATCGGCAAAAATCACACCGCGTTGTAACACGCGCATACCGAAAGGGATGTGCGTGGCAAGGACCAATAGTCCAGCGATGAAGGCGGGGATGAGGATGCTGAGTTCGAGCGTGTTCATATAGTCTTTTAAGTAGCCCGTCATTCCGGCCTTTCGACAGGCTCAAGATAAACTGCCCTGCGGGCAGGCCGGAATCCAGATAGTTAAATAAGCACCCGCATCGCGGGACAAAACCTAAATGCCTCTTCAATAAAACCGCTGGATTCCGGCCTGCGCCGGAATGACGGCAGATTTGTAAAGTGACGAATAATTAAATTTGCATCAAGCGTTTTCGAATATCCATCTCGTCTAGTCCTTTGCCGATAAATACGAGGCGTGATTGTGGCTCATCTTCACGCCAGCCTATGAGTGGCGTGTAAGGATAGAGCGTATGTTGTACGGCGTGAATCGCTAGTGGCATGGGGTGGTCAGTCACGTGCAGGATGCCTTTCATGCGCAGCAATCGCTCGTGATAGGTTTCGCACACATTCTTCAGTACGGGCTCGAGTTGCGCGAAGGTGAGCGATGAGGGTAGGGTGACAGTGAAGTTGTGCACTTTATCGTCATGCACTTTTTGCGGCAGGGTGGCTGGCTGGTTTGAGCGGCTGGCGCGTATCCATCGTTGTGGTTGCGCCTGCTTGCTGGCAAGATCGAACAGGCCAACATCCATGATCGAATAAGGGCTGATTACGCCGTGAGTGATACGGTGCTGGGTTGCGCCAGAGTTCAGATTGGCGAGCTCAAAAGAAAGTGCATTCACTTGCTCGTCGCTGGCCAAATCGGTTTTTGAAAGCAGCAGAACATCGGCAATTGCTACTTGTTTTTGTGCTTCCCCATGTTGCTTGATTTGATCTAAACCGTACACGCTATCCACCGTCACAATCACTGCATCTAGACGGTAGTGATGAAGGATGATGTCTTCGTTCAACAGATTGGCGAGGATGTGTGCGGGGTCGGCGAGTCCGGTGGTTTCAATCACCAGTCGCGTGAAGTGAGGAACGGCCTTGACCACGCGCTTGAAGTAAAGGTCGCGCATCGTCCCCGCCAACTCCGAGCGCAAGGTGCAACATAAACAGCCCGACCCGAGCAACACCGTGTTGTCTTTGACGTAGTTGTCCTCTACGTTGCGCGCGAGGATGTGATCCAAGCCTGCGGCTCCAATCTCGTTGATGATGACAGCGGTGTCTTTCATACCCTCATGGTGTAACAACTTTTGCAGCAGCGTAGTTTTACCGCTGCCAAGAAAGCCGGTGAGGAGTGTGACTGGGATGCGTTTGTCCATAGCATTATTTAATTTCGGTATTCATTGATCCGTCATACCGGCGGAGGCCGGTATCCAGCCAATAAAACAGACAGTGCGACGCACTGACAAATTTATTTTTATGGAGGGCTTTATTTTAAGCCGCCCAGCAATCGCGCAATCGTGTCATCAAACAATCCATATAAATCCTTGGCTTTATCGCTGCCACCCACCGAGTAAGGCAATTCCACTGCGGCAATGTGAGCACGCTCGGCAAGCCATTCAGAAGGGCGTGCATTTTGATACGCCGCACGTAACACCATTCTGGCGGGTTGTTTTTGGAGAGTGTTCAACACCTGCGATAGGTGTACAGCACTGGGTTCCATGCCGGGTTTGGGTTCCAGTGTCGCCACTTGTTTTAGTCCTAACCAAGCATTCAAATAGGGAAAGCCTTTATGTTGCACCACGATAGGAATGCCTTTGAGCGGCGCCGCTTGTTCCTCCCATTGGGCAATCGCCGCGCGCCATTGTTGATTGAACGCAGTGAGACGTTGTTGATAATACGTGGCATTGTTGGGGTCGAGCTGTGCCATGCGTTGGCTCAATGCTGCAGCGATGGGCAAAAAGTTTCGCGCATCGGTTTGAATGTGTGGGTTGCCTTGCGCATGGACGTCACCTTCGCCACGATCTAATCGTGCGGGCACTTCCAGCATCTGCACAAATTGTGCCGCTTCAAAATACCCCGTACTGCCCACTTGCACGGCATTGTTACCCGATTCGCGCAACACCACAGGCAGCCACGCCACTTCTAATTCCGCCCCCGTACATACCACTAGATTGGCGCGGCGTGCCTTGGCGATCAAGCTGGGACGCGCTTCGATACGATGCGGGTCTTGCAGTGCAGCGGTTGCGCTGTAGAGGTTGGCTTTATCTCCTGCGAGTTCTTGAGTGAGCGCAGCCCATTCGGGTTCGCAGGCGAACACGTTGAGGGTGGCATGGGCTGGGCTGCTTAAAATAAGCAGAGAGAGTGCGAATAGAATTTTATGCATTAGATACTCCAGAAAGTGCGAAAAAATTTTTCCACGAAAAGCACGAAAGACACGAAA
>JAGVFD010000037.1 GCA_020057805.1 Sideroxydans sp.
GTGAATACCATTCGCAAAGTGCGCGAAAATTTGAATCCCGATTTAGAAATAGAAGGGCTGCTACGCACCATGTTTGATCCGCGCAACTCCTTGGCGCAGCAGGTTTCAGATCAATTACAGCAGCACTTTGGGGATAAGGTGTACCGCACGGTGATTCCGCGTAATGTGCGATTGGCGGAAGCGCCTAGCTATGGGGTTCCTGTGCTTTGTCATGATGCGCAATCAAAGGGAACGCAAGCCTACTTGGCGCTGGCGGGTGAGTTGATGAATAACGCATCAACCCTTACAAACTAAACAATTAATGCGATAGGAAAAATCATGGCGGTTGCGAACAAAGGATTAGGACGTGGGCTAGATGCATTATTAATGGGCAGTAGTGCGCCTAAAGTAAGTGATGCGTTACGCGAATTGAAGGTCGACCAATTGCGGCCAGGAAAATATCAGCCACGTAGTCGCATGGACGAAGTTTCGCTGAATGAATTAGCTGCTTCAATTCGAGCTCAAGGTGTGATGCAGCCTATTTTGGCGCGTGAATTGCCGAATGGTATGTATGAAATTATTGCGGGTGAACGACGTTGGCGCGCGGCGCAAATTGCAGAACTGAAGCAGGTGCCTGTTCTGGTTCGAAAAGTAGAAGACAGAGCCGTGCTGGCTATGGCGCTAATCGAAAATATCCAACGCGAGGACTTGAATCCACTGGAAGAAGCTATCGGCATTCAGCGCTTGATTGATGAATTTCAAATGACACACCAAGCAGCGGCAGATGCCGTAGGGCGTTCACGTAGCGCGGCCAGTAACTTATTGCGTTTGTTGAAGCTGCCGCAGGATGTGCAGGAAATGCTGATGGATGGGCTGCTTGATATGGGGCATGCACGCGCAGTGTTGCCATTGGAGGCCGCGCAGCAAATTTTGTTGGCAAACAAAATCGTGATGGAAAAACTTTCTGTGCGTGAAACAGAAAAGTTAGTTCAACAACAGAATGAAACGCCCGCACAAAAACAAGCTAAACAGCCGCTTAAAATTGATCGTGATACAGCGCGCACGGAAGAAGAGATAAGTGCAAAGCTAGGCACACGAGTTGTCATTAAAAGCAGCAAGGGCGGCGCAGGAAAGTTGGTGATTGATTATTCTAATAATGACCAGTTAAGCGATTTAATTAGCAAGCTCGGGCGGAGCGATAATTGACAAAAGTAGTGGGTGAAAATGCAGAAGACTGTTTGACACCCCCATTAAACGCCGCTATCATCGCCGCGCTCCTGAAAGCAGAAGCACAAGAAAAAAAATTAGCACGGCGAGTTGTTGGGTTGCAATTTGTTTTTGTAGCAGTCGCTAGTGTCTGTGTTTTCAGTTTTGGGGCAACGCCGCAGTATGCGATAGCGGTGTTGAGTGGGGGGGGAGTTTCTGTTCTCAATGGCGCGTTGATGGCTTGGAGAATGTCTCGAGCAAATCAGCGTTCAGCCCATGATGCACACCTACAATTACGGCTTTTATATTTCTACGCTGCCGAGCGTTTTATGGCAGTCGTTGTGTCGCTAGTTTTAGTGATGGCGATGCTAAAGATGCCGCTTGCTGTGTTGGGCGGATTTGTATTGGGTCAAGCGGTGTTACTTACAGCCCGTTTGTTTTTGCGAATTAAGACTGAATAGATAGCGAAAAAATATGTCCAGCGAAGCTCATACCTCAGCGGAATACATCCATCACCATTTGCAAAATCTCACCTACGGCCAATTAGCTGATGGTACTTGGGGTGTGGCTCACACATCTGAAGAAGCAAAGGCGATGGGCTTTTGGGCGCTTAATCTTGACACGTTCATTGTGTCATTTTTGTTGGGTGCAATATTTTTGCTGGTGTTCCGTAGTGTTGCGAAAAGTGTTGTGGCTGGAACCCCGGGTGGGTTGCAGAATTTTTGTGAGTGGGCTATTGAGTTCATTGACAGTAGTGTTCGCGGTTCCTTTACCTCAAAAAATAATATGGTCGCGCCGCTCGCGCTGACCATATTTTTTTGGGTCTTCAGTATGAATCTGATGGATTTGTTGCCGATCGATTACATCCCGTTGCTGTTGGGGTCGTTCGGAGTCCCCTTCTTCAAAGTAGTTCCTTCGACTGATCCTAACGCCACGTTTGGTATGGCCATTGGCGTATTCCTGTTGGTGTTGTACTACAGCGTCAAAATGAAGGGCTTGGGCGGATTTGTGGGTGAGCTCACTTTGCAGCCCTTTGGTAAATGGGGTATGCCCGTCAACTTCTTGCTGGAAGGCGTGAACTTGATTGCAAAGCCCATCTCATTAGCGCTGCGACTGTTTGGTAATATGTATGCTGGCGAAATGATTTTTATCTTGATCGCTTTGATGGGTGGCGCATGGGCTGGTTTCTCGGCTACGAACGTTACGCTATTTGGCTCACAAATTCTGCTGTCTTTGGGATGGGGAATCTTCCATATTCTGATCGTCACCCTGCAAGCGTTTATCTTTATGACGCTCACGGTTGTCTATTTGGATATGGCGCATCAAGAGCACCACTAATTTCGTTTCACTTTAACTTTAGCATTAATCAACAGGAGAAATAAAAATGGAAATGGCAAATGCATTGCTTTACATCGCTGGCGCATTGATGATGGGTTTGGGCGCACTGGGCGCAGCCGTAGGTATCGGTATTTTGGGTGGTCGCTTCTTGGAAGGCGCAGCGCGTCAGCCAGAACTGATTCCAATGCTTCGTACACAATTCTTCGTTGTGATGGGCTTGGTTGACGCTGTTCCAATGATTGCTGTTGGTATCGCGATGTACATTCTGTTTGCGGTTGTTGGTTAATTCCCTACAACACGAAACGCACAATAAAGAAAGGAAGCTTGCATGAATATCAATGCAACTCTTCTCGCCCAAACCATCATGTTCGCTTTGTTCGTGTGGTTCAGCATGAAGTTTGTCTGGACGCCGATCGTTGCCGCATTGGATGCGCGTAAGAAACAAATCGCGGATGGTTTGGCAGATGCCGAACGTGCCAAGCTTGATTTGGAACTTGCTGCTAAACGCTCCGCTGAAATTTTGCGCGAAGCTAAAGCTAAGGCAGGTGACATCATTGCTAACGGCGAAAAGCGCGGTAGTGAAATCGTTGAAGAAGCTAAAAATCAAGCCAAAGTGGAAGGCGACCGCATTGTTGCGGGTGCTAAAGCCGAGATTGATCAGGAAGTTTTTCGCGCTAAAGAACAACTTCGCACGCAAGTGTCCAGCATCGCGCTGGCAGGCGCGAGCAAGATTCTGGGTCGTGAAATTGATGCCAAGGCTCACAACGATTTGCTCGATAAACTTGTTGCGGAAATCTAATCGCCATGTCCCAAGCCATTACAACTGCGCGTCCCTATGCCCAAGCGGCATTTGAAGAAGCACAAAAGCTAAATGCACTAAAGACATGGTCGGAGATGATTATTGCTTTGGCAGAAGCGGTGCAACACGCGGAAATGCGCGCAGTTGTAAGCAACCCCAAAGTATCCAAGGCAAAAGTAGCGGAGCTGATGGATGCGCTGGTTGGTGCAAGTGCTAGCAATCAGCAACGCAACTTTGTTCGCGTCTTGGCCGACAATCAACGCTTGTTGGAACTGCCAGAAATTGCTGCCCACTTCGAAGCGATGAAGTCGGAAGCAGAAAAGACAGTTAATGTGGTGGTGGACTCGGCATTCGAGTTGTCCGTCGCACAACAAGAGAAAATTGTGGCATCACTCAAAAAGCGTTTAGGTCGAGAAATCAAGTTGGCGTGTAACGTCAAAAAAGATTTGTTGGGTGGCGTGGTCATTCGCGCCGGTGACAAGGTGATTGATGGTTCTGCGCGAACCCGCCTTGGCGAAATGGCGAATGCCCTAGCCTGATAAAGAATTATCAAGAATAAGGAAATCCAGATGAAGCTCAATCCTTCCGAAATTAGTAATTTGATTCGCAGTCGCATCGAGAACTTCGAAGCACTGACCCAAGCGCGCACTGAAGGTACAGTGGTCAGCGTGACTGACGGTATCGTTCGTGTCCACGGCTTGTCCGATGTGATGCAGGGCGAAATGTTGGAATTCCCTGGTAACACATTCGGTTTGGCGCTGAACCTTGAGCGTGACTCTGTGGGTGCGGTTATTTTGGGTGAATACGAACACATCACCGAAGGCGATACTGTTAAATGTACCGGCCGCATTTTGGAAGTTCCTGTAGGTCCAGAATTGTGTGGTCGCGTAGTGAATGCGTTGGGTCAGCCGATTGACGGTAAAGGTCCAATCAACGCTAAGCTAACTGACAAGATCGAAAAAGTGGCGCCAGGCGTTATCGCTCGTAAATCAGTTGATCAACCTGTGCAAACAGGTTTGAAGGCTATTGACTCAATGGTTCCAGTGGGTCGTGGTCAGCGCGAACTGATTATCGGTGACCGCCAAACAGGTAAGACAGCGGTAGCAGTAGATGCCATCATTAACCAAAAGGGTCAAAATATGACCTGCGTCTACGTGGCGATTGGTCAGAAAGCATCGACTGTTGCAAACGTAGTTCGCAAGCTTGAAGAGCATGGCGCACTGGAATACACCATCATCGTTGCAGCGACTGCTTCTGACTCTGCCGCGATGCAATTCTTGGCTCCGTACGCAGGTTGCACCATGGGTGAATACTTCCGCGACCGTGGCGAAGATGCACTGATTGTTTATGATGATTTGACTAAGCAAGCTTGGGCGTATCGTCAAATTTCTCTGTTGTTGCGCCGTCCTCCTGGTCGTGAAGCTTATCCAGGCGACGTGTTCTATCTCCACTCCCGTTTGCTTGAGCGTTCCGCACGCGTGAATGCTGAGTACGTTGAGGCTTTCACTAAAGGCGCAGTTAAGGGTAAGACAGGTTCTTTGACCGCTCTCCCTGTGATTGAGACACAAGCGGGTGACGTTTCTGCGTTCGTTCCAACCAACGTAATTTCGATTACTGACGGTCAGATCTTCTTGGAGTCCGACCTGTTTAACGCAGGTGTTCGTCCTGCGATTAACGCCGGTATCTCGGTGTCTCGTGTTGGTGGTGCAGCGCAAACTAAAGTCATCAAGAAGCTGGGTGGCGGTGTGCGTTTGGCGCTGGCGCAATATCGTGAATTGGCTGCATTCGCCCAATTCGCTTCCGACTTGGACGAAGCGACACGTAAGCAACTCGAGCGCGGCAAGATCGTGACTGAGCTGATGAAACAATTGCAATACGCTCCTCTGTCGGTTTCCAAAATGGCGGCGACACTGTTCACTGTCAACAAGGGTTACTTTGATGATGTGCCTGTTCCTAAGGTTTTGGCATTTGAGTCCGCCTTGCACGCTTTCCTGTTGTCAAAAAACAAGCCATTGATGGATGCAATTGAATCTAGCAAAGACTTGTCAGCAGACAACGAGAAGTTGTTGGTTGCGGCAATTGAATCCTTCAAGGCAACAGCAGTCTACTAA
>JAGVFD010000103.1 GCA_020057805.1 Sideroxydans sp.
AAGTTGCTCGGTGGGAATGCCACTGCCGCAATCACTCACGTGGATAAAAAATTGCTGTGCGTCATGTTGCAAGCTCACGTCGATTTCACCGCCGCCGTATTTCAAGGCATTTTCTAGTAGGTTAGCCAAAGCGCGCTTGAGGATGAGTGGGCGCACCGATTGTGGCGGCAGTGTTTGCAAGTTGAACGTGAGTGAAGACGCGCGCGCCACATAAGGCTGCGCGACTTCGTGAATTAAAGCGGACACATCGCGTAACTCGCTCGCTTCATGCGTATCCAAGCGCGCGTAGTCGAGAAACTGTTGAATGATGCCGTCCATCTGCGTGACATCCGCATTGAGGTCGTTGCGCAACAATTCGTCGTGACTCATTTCTGCCGCTAAACGGATGCGCGTTAACGGGGTGCGTAAATCATGCGATATGCCCGCCAACACCAGCGCACGTTCACGTTCGTTACTTTGCAGGTCGGCCGACATTTGATTGAAGGCATGTGACACAGTGGCGATTTCTTGCGTGCCTGTTTCCGCCAGCGGCGTGTGTGTTTTACCTTGTCCTAATTGTTGCGCGGCTTGCGCTAAACGCTTCAGCGGCAAAGTCACTTGGCGGGCAATGAGGTAAGCGCCAATCAAGGCGAACGCCAACGCCACTGTGCCGAATAAAAGAAGCATGCGCGACATGGGCTGCTCCACCCGTGTGCGCGGAATGGCGACCCAAAATTCATCTTCGCCAAGGTTAAAGCTAACCCATAAATCTTTTACACCGTGACGCTCCGAGGCAAAGCGCGTGTCTTGCCCTAACTTGGCGCGCACCTGTATCACCATCAAAGCGAGTTCGCGTGTGTCCGTGTCCAGCGCCGTCATCGCATCAGCGGGTTCGGCAATTTCGACGCGCATTCCTTCCGCCTCGCGTAGCTCCGCCAACAACGCCCCTCGCCACTGCGGTGCGGCAGACAAAATAGCGGCACGGGTGAGGTTGATGGTGGAGACAACAAGCTGTGCTTTTTGCTGTGCACGTGGCGCTTCGGAAGCTTGGCGAAACATCCATGCCAAGGAAAGGATGGATAACAAAATGAGCGCGGTGATGAGTAAGAAGGCGCGGGTGAGTAGAGTTTTAGGCATGAACGTCATTGCTTAGCCCCATCCGGTACAAACACATAACCATGCCCGCGCACGGTTTGAATAAAGCGCGGCGCATCGGTATCCGGTTCAATCAATTTACGCAGGCGCGAAATCTGCACATCAATCGCGCGATCGAACGGTTCGTGGTCACGTCCGCGTGATAACTCCATCAACTTGTCACGCGACAGTGGGTGGCGTGGATGGGTCACCAAAGCATTGAGTAAAGCGAATTCACCCGTGGTGAGTTGCACGTAGGTGTCGCCGCGCTTCAGTTCGCGCGTGGCTAAATTCAATTCGCAATCGTTGAAGGTGATACGTTTTTCTTCGAGTGCTGGCGCGCCCGCAGGCTGGCTATTTTTGCGCCGCAACACCGCATGAATACGCGCTACCAACTCCCGCGGATTAAACGGCTTGGGCAAATAATCGTCCGCCCCCATCTCCAACCCCACGATGCGATCAATCTCATCGCCTTTCGCCGTGAGCAAAATCACCGGCACATTCTCGCCTGCACCACGCAAGCGCCGCAGGATGGAAAGACCGTCTTCTTTGGGCAGCATCAGGTCGAGTATTAGTAGATGAAAACGCCCGAGGCGCAGCGCGGTGTCCATGGTCTCGCCATCTGTTACTGCCTTGGCTTCAAAGCCTTGCTCGGTCAGATAGCGCAGCAGCAAGTCACGCAAGCGCACGTCGTCGTCGATGATGAGGATTGAGTGTTGGGTATTCATAGCGTAATGATAAACGCAAACAAACCTAGAAGCCGTCATACCAGCGCAGGCTGGTATCCAGCCAACAAAAAAGACAGTGCAAAGCACTGACAAAAGGCACTTTTAATAAATGCACTGGATTCCAGCCTGCGCCGGAATGACGGGAATGACCGCCTGTTACAAACCGTTACAAATCTCTGCTTGCGATACACACTCCCCTTACAATTCAAGCCCACTATCCTCACCACGCCAATGAGGCGGATTTGGGGCAAGCCCCTAGGAGAAACACCATGAATGCCATCGTTAAATCACTCATCGCTATCAGTATCGCCGCATCGTTCAGCATGAATGCTTATGCAGATGAGCGTAAGCCAGATTCACGCGAACAGAAGCGCGATAAGTTTGAACAGATGCGCCCAGCAGAGCGTCAAGACATGCGTCAGGAAATGCGCCGCGAGCACAATGAAATCGCGCCTAATGAACGCCGTGAAATGCGTGAAAAAATGCACGAACGCTTTGAAAAAATGTCACCTCACGAGCGTCGTGAAATGCGCCAAGACTTGCGTCATCGCGGGCATCAAGACAACCGCCGCTACTACGCGTCAGTCAATGGCGGCAACGCACACATTGTTCTCGGTGGAAACCACGGCCGTGTGATAGAGCGTGTTGAATTTAGATTTGGGTTTTAAGCCAATCCAACGCGCCCAACCCCGCCGCCCGCCCACTGGCAAAACATCCCGTCAGCAAGTAGCCGCCCGTGGGGGCTTCCCAATCCAACATTTCGCCCGCGCAGAAAATGCCGGGCGATTTTTTTAGCATTAAATTTTCATCTAGCGATTCAAAGGTGATGCCGCCTGCGCTGCTGATGGCTTCGGCTAAAGGGCGGGTGGCGATGAGTTTAAGGGGCAGGGTTTTGAGGGTGTTTGCGAGTAACGCGGCATCGTTCATTTGCTCGGCACTCAAGGCTTCGCGCAATAGGTTTGCTTTCACGCCTTTCAATCCCAAGCGGCTTTGCAGATGGCTCGACAATGAGCGCGAACCGCGCGGGTGCGACACTTCGGCGAACACTTTTTCTGCTGACCAATCGGGGAGTAAATCGAGGTGCAGTGTGGCGCTGCCGTTGCGTTCAATCTCGTCGCGTAGCGGGGCAGAGAGTGCGTAAATGAGGCCACCTTCAATGCCGTGGGCGGTGATGAGACATTCCCCTTTTTTCACAATAGATACTTTTGAGGACTGCTGCCCCCTAACCCTCTCCCCGTGGGAGAGGGTTAGGGGGTCTTTAGGTGTAAATGTGGCCGCTATGGATTTCAGTGGCTCGCCCACGAAGCGTTCGCGGAAGTGAGCGCTCCATGCGATGTCAAAGCCGCAGTTGCTAGGGCGTAGCGGGGCGACGTTTGCGCCGTGTTGTTCTAGTAGGGAAACCCATGCGCCATCGGAGCCAAGTTGTGGCCAACTGCCGCCGCCTAGGGCGAGGATGACGGCAGGATGTGAGGGGGGGGTGACGAGAATTTCCTCACCCGCAAGAGGGAGAGGCTTAATCTGCCCAGAGCCTATCGAAGGAGTGAGGGGGGAGGAGCTTTTTATAAAGCCTCCCTCACCCTGCCCTCTCCCGAGGGGAGAGGGTTCTGCTGCCATCTCCCCTCGAGAGAGGGATTGCACCTGCAAGGGGTAGGCCGTGGTTGTACGGGGCTGAAGCCCCAACAACGCACGCTCAGGGTGAGGGTTATTGCGTATCTCAAATCTCAATGCTCCCGCTTCATCCCACCCCACCCAACGATGCCGCATATGGAATCGCACACCGTTCTCGCGCAAGCGATGCAGCCAAGCGCGCAACAGCGGAGCGGCTTTCATGTCGGTGGGGAACACGCGATTGGATGAGCCAATAAAAGTGGCGATGCCGAGTTCGTGTATCCACTCGCGTAAAGCATCAGGCGGAAAGGCATTGAGCAGTGGTTCGATGTGCGCTTGGCGTGTGCCGTAGCGGGTAATGA
>JAGVFD010000112.1 GCA_020057805.1 Sideroxydans sp.
ACCACGGCCACGTCGATGGTCTGGATGATGACAAGCCTGCGGTTGATACCAATGTGTTTGCGATGCAAGACAATCTACACCCCGCAGATCATCCTCAAAAAAGTGATGGCAAGGGAGGGCAAAAATGAGCGCTTCCTTCATCTTCATTTTGCTGTTAGCCCTCATGCTCACGGGCATGCCCATCTCCATTTCTTTAGGGCTCACCGTTTTAAGTTTCTTATTTTTGTTCACCCAAGTGCCTTTGGAATCGGTCGCACTTAAGCTATTCACGGGTATCGAAAAGTTCGAGATTATGGCGATTCCCTTTTTCATCCTTGCAGGCAATTTTCTGACTCACGGCGGGGTGGCGAAACGCATGATTCGCTTTGCATCCTCCATGGTGGGACATCTGTATGGCGGCCTAGGCTTATCAGGTGTATTGGCTTGCGCCTTGTTTGCCGCCATTTCTGGGTCTTCGCCAGCGACGGTGGTTGCCATCGGTTCAATCTTGTTGCCTGCGATGGTTAAGGCGGGATTTCCCAAAAAATTCGGGGCAGGCATCATCACCACTTCGGGCGCGTTGGGCATTCTCATTCCGCCCTCAATTGTGATGGTGATGTACTCGGTAGCGACCAACACCTCGGTCGGCGCCTTATTCATGGCAGGGGTTGTGCCTGGCATCGCGTTAGCTTTTGTGTTGGGTGGGGTGACGTACTACCGCGCGCGTAAGTTTAATTATCCCCGACTCCCTAAGGCGAGTTGGGGTGAGCGTTGGATGACGTTCCGTGAATCGGTGTGGGGATTATTGCTCATCGTTATTGTGATGGGCGGTATCTACACGGGGCTGTTCACGCCGACTGAAGCGGCGGCGATGAGTGCGGTGTATGCCTTCATCATCGCAGTTTTTGTATATAAAGATTTAAGCTTCAAGGACGTGCCGCGCGTGCTACTCAACTCCGCCAATATGTCGGCGATGTTGCTCTACATCATCACCAACGCCATGTTGTTCTCGTTCATCATGACCAATGAGAACATACCGCAAGCACTGGCTAATTGGATGCTGGGTAACGGCCTCGGCATCATCACGTTCTTGCTGGCTTGCAACATCATCCTGTTGCTTGCAGGTAACTTCATGGAGCCATCCTCTATTGTGTTGATTTTTGCTCCCATCCTATTCCCCGTTGCGATGAAACTGGGCATTGACCCCGTTCACTTTGGCATCATCATGGTGGTGAATATGGAAGTGGGCATGTGTCACCCCCCAGTCGGCCTCAATCTCTATGTTGCTTCTGGCATCACCAAAATGGGCATTACCGAACTCACCATTGCCGTCTGGCCGTGGCTGCTGGCGATGCTGGGCTTCTTGATGGTGGTCACCTATTGGCCAGGCTTGTCGCTCTGGCTACCGCGTATGCTGGGGATGATTTAGTTATCTTAAAAACCTTCGAGCCCTTTGATTTGATGTGATTTGAGCGTGCCCGCCCTGCGACAGGGCGGGCAAAGCCTGTTAGAATCGCGCCCTCAGAAATTTCTGATTTACCTTAAATACTTGGAGAAGAAGCATGGCTGTTGAACGCACCCTTTCAATCATCAAACCTGATGCCGTCGCAAAGAATGTTATTGGTCAAATTTATAGCCGTTTTGAAGGCGCTGGACTGAAAGTCATCGCTGCGCGCATGACTCAATTGTCGCAAGCCGAAGCAGAAGGTTTTTACGCAGTGCACCGCGCACGTCCCTTCTTTAAGGATTTGGTTGCTTTTATGATTTCTGGCCCAGTGATGATTCAAGCGCTGGAAGGCGAAGGCGCAATTTTGAAGAATCGCGACTTGATGGGTGCAACTGACCCAAAGAAGGCGGACAAAGGCACGATTCGCGCTGATTTCGCTGACAGCATTGACGCGAATGCAGTGCATGGTTCTGACGCAGCTGAAACGGCTGCTGTTGAAATCGCTTATTTCTTCCCCGCACTGAACGTCTATTCTCGTTAAGTCTGAAGTAGAGAATGAAGCAAAACCTCCTCGATTTTGATGCGCAGCAACTCACAACATGGTTTGCAGAACAGGGTGAAAAACCTTTCCGCGCCAAGCAAGTCCTGCGCTGGATTTACAAAAACGGGGAGTCCAATTTTGATGCGATGAGTGATTTAGCTAAATCGCTGCGCGAGATGTTGAATCAAAAAGCCTGTATCCAAGCCCCCACGGTGATGCGTGAAGAGACCGCATCCGATGGCACGCACAAATGGTTGTTGGATGTAGGCACGGGCAATGCGGTGGAAACCGTGTATATCCCCGAAGCCGATCGAGGCACGCTGTGTGTTTCTACCCAAGCGGGATGCGCACTGGATTGCGCATTTTGTTCGACGGGCAAGCAGGGTTTCAATCGTAATTTATCCACGGCTGAAATTATCGGCCAAGTGTGGTGGGCCAATCGCCAGATAGGCAAGAACGCCGATGGTAACTGGCCTATCAGCAACGTGGTGATGATGGGGATGGGCGAGCCACTGCTGAATTTTGAAAGCACGGTGAGCGCCTTGAATTTGATGCTGGACGATAACGCTTATGGCTTATCGCGCCGTCGTGTGACGGTTTCTACTTCTGGCGTTGTGCCTGCGATGGATCGCTTGCGTGACGCCTGTCCGGTGGCTTTAGCCGTATCGCTGCATGCGCCTAACGATGCGTTGCGCAACGAGCTTGTACCCATTAATCAAAAATACCCTCTGCATGAATTAATGGCAGCGTGTCAGCGTTACCTGGTGAAAGCGCCGCGCGATTTTGTGACTTTTGAATACGTGATGTTGGCGGGCGTGAATGACAGCGTGCAGCAGGCACGTGAGTTAATTGATCTGGTGCGCGATGTGCCATGTAAATTTAATCTCATTCCGTTTAACCCTTTTCCTCAAGCGCCGTATTTGCGTTCAGAGATGGACGTGGTGAAGCGCTTTCGGGATGTGTTGATGCAGGCCAATATTGTGACCACCATTCGTAAAGTGCGGGGCGATGATATTGCAGCAGCGTGTGGGCAATTGGCGGGGCAGGTGCAGGATAAAACCAAACGCACTGGGCAGCGCATTGTGGAGATACATCGTGAACATTAAAAACTGGCTGATGCTTGGGGTGGTCGCTGTTTTGTCGCTCAATGTGACAGGATGCTCGACCCCCCAAAATTCGGAACAAAGTGCTGACAAAATTGCACAAGCGCATACCGAGTTGGCGGGGTCATATTATGGTCGACGGCAATATGCGATTGCGCTGCAAGAATTGGGTGTGGCGTTACAAGCAGATCCTAATTACGCCCCCGGCTATGGTGTGCGTGGACTGGTACGCATGGCCTTGCACGAAAATGACTTGGCTGAAGCGGATTTCAAACGCAGCTTGCGTTTAGATCCCAAAAGTTCCGAGAGTCGCAATAACTATGGATGGTTCTTGTGTCAGAGCGGTAAGCCAAAAGAATCATTAGCGCAATTTGCAGAAGCGGTGAGCAATCCGCTGTACGCGACGCCCGAAGTGGCCTATGCCAATGCGGGCATGTGTGCCATAGATGCCGGCGATCTTCCTGTTGCAAGTGGATATTTGCAGCGTGCTTTGATTTTGCAGCCGGGTATGC
>JAGVFD010000084.1 GCA_020057805.1 Sideroxydans sp.
ACAAGGTAGTCATTTCGCGGCTATTTCCTTCCATCGAAACACTCTCTGGATTTTTCGCCATTTCATCGACCAATTCACTCGGTACATATTGACCAAATAAACCGGTAATTTGTCGTTTCGCCCGCGACTCAACAAAATAACCAAACGTCATATTCAACGCGAATAGCAACACAATCATCAGCAATGCCCCCGCTAATGGCAAAACGATGTTGCCGTACTGCCATAGATAACCATTGAGTACGATGACTGCTGCAATCCCCCCCAGCGTAACCAACATGCCGCGCACAGGACTCAAGAGCGGCAGCACCACACTCATGGCGACACCCATTAACAACAGCAACACCACATTCGCCCCAGCCACATAGGCTGGGCTTTGCTTAATGTTCTGATTCAAAATGCCGCTAATCATATTGGCATGTACTTCCACCCCAGGATAGACCTCCCCCACAGGGGTGGAGCGCATATCCATCAAGCCAGGTGCAGAGGTCCCCACTAATACGATTTTATTTTGCAGATCAGCTAACGGCAGCTTGCCATGCAGCACATCCGTTGCAGAAATGTAACGAAACGTGCCGCGATCACCTAGGTAGGGCACTAAAGCGCTGACTTGTGCATCCACGGGAATCGTTAAATCACCTTGTGCAGATTCAAGTGTCAGCCACTCCAGTCCGCCGTAATCACTGCTTTGCCCAGCCGCAAAACCCAATGCGAGTGTGGGTGAACCCAGCACAGCCCGCGTAACGGCGAGTGACAATGATTCGTAGTACTGCCCTTCATGCTCAACCAACATGGGAATGCGGCGCACAACACCATCAAAATCGACTTGCGGATTGAAGTGCCCCGCTGTCGCAGCTGCCAGCTGCAGGTCGGACAAGTTGGCGCCAAAACTATCAAATGAAACAGCCTCAATCAATTGGCCTTTGATGACGCCCTTGGCAAACACGGGTTGCGGGAGCAAGCCCGACTTACTCGGTGCCGATCCCGCATCACTGTTGCTAAAGTAATAGCCCAACACAGCAGGACGCTGCTTCAACTTGTCTGCAAACAAGGCGTCGTATTCCAACATGGGTTTGAGCTGATTTAAGACTGACTGAAATTGCGCAACGTCTTTGAATTGCTTGCGGCCTAGGTCTTGCAACACATTTAGGCCAGAACTAGTGTCTTTTTCCGCGAAGACCACGTCGAAGCCCACTGCGGCCACCCCGTAATGGGCGAACAATTCGTCCATTAACACGGCCAGTTTGTCGCGTCCCCAAGGCCAGCGGCCTTCTTGTTTTAAGCTTTTTTCGTCGATGTCCAGAATGACAATACGGCTGTCAGATTGATGCGGCATAGTCAGCCGCATGCGATAGTCATACAGCTTGGCATCCGCATACTGCACGAAGCCCAAGCGATAAAGTTTGGCAGAGTCACCCAAGAAAAGTAGCACCACCAACAACCCCAATCCAATAAGCAGTGCGTGCTTTTTCATTGACTGCCCTTTTTCATGGCCATCCGAAGTTGTAGCGGGATGCTTGCCATAACCACGTAGTTACGACTTAAAGTAGAACTCCATTTTGACGCCAGCAAGCTCAATGATGTCGTGATCTTTCAGCTGTTGCGGTTGCTCACCAACAGATGCACCATTCACTAATGGGTAAGTAGCACCCTCAACATGTGTAATGAAAAATCCATGCGGGCGGCGCGCCAGAACAGCAACCTGCACGCCTGGCTTACCTAAAGTGGTTAGGTTTTTATTCAGCTCTAACTCTTTACCCAAATTCGGGCCATTCAAAATTTGAATGACGGCAGCGGGCACTGTGGGCGTTGCCGCCGCTGCCTTTACTTCAGGCTTGGGTGCGGTCGTATTAAATTGGGTGGTTGACTCGTGCTTGACTATAGATGCGGGCACAGCGGGCACATTGGTTTGCGTATGATTCATGCTTTCTGCCAAATTAATGGGAGAGGCTTTAGGAGGCGCACGCAAAATCATGGTTTTTTCAAAGTCAGCTGAAGGCACTTGCGTCGGCTGATCATTGAGATACTTCAGTTTGTATTTACCAATTTCAATCACATCCGCATTTTGTAAAAAATGCTTTTGCGCGGGCGCGCCGTTAACCATTGAGCCGTTGGTGCTGCCCAAGTCTTCAAAGAAGGAGTCATTCAAAATAGTGATAACTGCCGCATGTTCGCCACTGACTGCAAGATTTTCTATGGCGATATCGTTATGCGCTTTACGCCCAATGGTGGTGCGTTCTTTGGTGAGCGGATATTCCTTAATCACCGCGCCATCCATGCTAAGTATCAATTTTGCCGACATATCAATTCCCTCGTATTAACGTACTGCCTAATTAGTTCTTGAACCAAGATTTGAGTTTAGCCCACCAGCCTTTGGGAGCTGAAAAACTACCTTTAATTTTCACCAGCACCACCGATACATTATCGCGCCCACCGTTGTCATTGGCTTGCTCAATCAATTGAGTCGCCGCCAACGCTAAATTACCTTGCAGCATTTTAAGTGTGTCGCCGATATCTTCATCCTCGACCATGTCATTTAAACCATCCGAGCAGAACAGATAAATATCACCGATTTGCACAGCATGAACATGCACCTCCGGCTCCACACTAGCCTCGATACCCACCGCACGAGTAACCAAATTTTTATTTTTGGACAAACGCGCTAACTCTTTACTGATGATGCCGCTATCAATTTGCTCCTGCAATAAAGAGTGATCTCGCGTAACCGCTTCAAAAATTTCCCCACGCAAACGATACATGCGTGAATCACCTACATGAGCAACGACCACTCGATCATCGTAAAACAAACCAGAAACGATGGTTGTTCCCATGCCTGCATATTGCGGCTGACTTTGTGCGGCGTTAAAAATAGAAAGATTGGCTTTTATAACGTTTTCACGCAACAAGGCTAAACCAAGTTCTTGACCTGATATAGCATCAATTTTTTCTGGAACATCGCTCTCTAGACGATGGCGCACCTCACTAGACAATACAGACACCGCAATACCGCTCGCCACTTCACCCGCGTTATAACCACCCATGCCATCTGCCAACACAATCAAACCATATTGGGCGTCAAAGCTGATGCTGTCTTCGTTGTGAGAACGCACCATACCTGGATTGGTTTGTCCAACAATTTCCAGTGCTTCACTTATGTTCACGTTTTACCTCGCCCTTAATAATTTAATGAAGTCCTGCCGCACATTGGCGAATCGCTTCCGCCATTGCCGCGCCAGATTCAAAGCGGTCTTCCACTTTTTTAGCTAATGCTTTATTGATGATAGCCACCACGCATGGAGGCACATTGGAATTGATTTTCAAAATATCTGTATGCGGCTCGTTCGCAATTTTATACATTAATTGCGCCATAGAATCGCCTTCGAAGGGGAGCTTACCACACACCAGTTGGTACAGGCTCACACCCAAGGAGAACAGGTCGGAGTGGCCTTCTATCTTCGCACCCGACAATTGCTCGGGCGACATGAAGGAAGGCGTGCCCAACACCATGCCCGTTTTCGTCTTGCTCGAATCGGTAATGCGCGCGATGCCGAAGTCCGTTACCTTCGCCGTATCGCTCTCCAAGTCATACATGATGTTGGCAGGCTTAATGTCACGATGCACCACATTCAAACCATGCGCATATCCCAAAGCATCGGCCACCCGCGCAACAATACTCAACACTTTAGGCAGTGGCAGAAGATTCTCTGGCTTGGAATAAACCACTAAATCTTTACCCTTCAAAAACTCCATCGCAATGTAAGCCAAGTCATGCTCTTCACCTGCGTCATACATCGTCACGATGTTAGGGTGATTTAAGCGCCCTGCGGTTTCCGCCTCACGGAAGAAGCGTGCCTTTACATCTTCTAATTCATCCGCCTCAAACTCTTGCGCCAAGGCCATCGTCTTGATGGCAACCACGCGACTAATTTTAGGATCCTTACCTAGATAGACCACGCCCATCGCGCCTTTGCCCAGCTCTTTTTCAATTTGGTAACGACCCAGCATCGGTTTAGCAATGCCCGCCTGATCCAGCTTCATTGTGCTGTCATTGCCACGCCCCGAAGATCCACCCAAAATAATGGTTTCTGACATGGCTTTAGATTGCGCAGTGCGGGCTTTCAAATCACGGAAATTAGGATTGTGGTCAGCCATGTATTTGAAGACAGACTCCGCCTTGTTGAATTGACGCTTACGCTCAAAGTCCAAGCCCAAGTTATACAGCACATCCATCAAACTATCGTCCAGCGGCACTTTGCGAAATTTATCGAAGGCCATATCCAGTTGACCCTGGCCTTGAAACGCCAGACCCAACATACGATTACTTTCAGCCGAATCCGCATCCGATTTTTCTTTGCCTTTTTCCGTCATTAAAAAGCGTTTTGTCGTCAGTAGCAGATGTCCAACTAACAGCAAGGTGGCTGGCAACATCAGTTGCAACCATAACGCCAAGCTTGTCATCAACACAAAATGCGTAACCAACACGATTGCAAATAAACCACCTGTAACTATCGCGCCACGCCCTGCGCTCAATCTAGGCAAGAGCAAAGTTAGGTATAGGGTAATCAACAAGAAAATACTAAGTTCAGCCCATATGCCCCAGCTGGGTGCGACAAAAAAATCTTGCTTCAAAATACTCGACACAGAGTGTGCCAAGGTCAACACGGGCGGCGTCGCAGCAGAGATAGGCGTAACTTGTGCCGCACCCACTCCCGCCGCTGTCGCACCAATGAGAACGATTTTGTCGCGATATTTTTCGGCGGGGATTTTTCCTGTCAGCACATCGTAGAAGGAGTCCACCTGGAAAGCAGGCTTGCCATCGCGGTCAGCATAGAAATAAGTATGCATGCGCAATTCGGAATCCGTCGCGATACTCAAGTTACCTATTTTTACGCCCTCACCCAACGTCACCTTGATGTCCGCTGGCTCTAAATTCAAACTTTTAGCAACCAACATCATCGAGAGTGATGGATAAATTTGATCGTAATAGCGAACCACCAACGGTTCGGTGCGCACGCCAC
This sequence comes from Sideroxydans sp., assembly GCA_020057805.1. Taxonomy (GTDB): domain Bacteria; phylum Pseudomonadota; class Gammaproteobacteria; order Burkholderiales; family Gallionellaceae; genus Sideroxyarcus. The sequence continues at coordinate 5,016 of JAGVFD010000084.1, forward strand.
CATCCACATCGGGTACTGCATTCAAGTGCCCTATACCTACCGCGTGCTGGCCCAGCACGGGGATAGGCATCAAAACATTAAAGGCGGGCATCGGCGAAATGCCTTCA
>JAGVFD010000035.1 GCA_020057805.1 Sideroxydans sp.
AAATTACACCCATCAATACTGTGTAGGTGTGTAATTTTCAAAGCGCGTGAACTCGCCACGGAAAGCCAGTTCAACACTACCAATCGGACCGTTACGTTGCTTACCCACGATAATTTCAGCCTTGCCTTTGTCTTGCGTGTCGGGGTTATAAACTTCGTCGCGATAGATGAACAAAATCAAATCGGCATCTTGCTCAATCGCCCCTGATTCACGCAGGTCAGACATGATGGGGCGTTTGTTAGGCCTTTGCTCCAAGCTTCGATTGAGCTGCGACAACGCAATCACGGGCACTTTCAATTCTTTCGCCAGCGACTTTAACGAGCGGGAAATTTCGGAAATTTCAGTCGCGCGATTTTCACTGTTACGCCCTGCGGGGGAACTCATCAATTGGATGTAGTCAATCACAATCAAGCCCAATCCGCCGCCGACCACCCCTTGCGCATTGGGTTTCCGGTTTTCCCGATCTAAACGACGCGCCCGCGAACGCAACTCCAACGAATTCAGGCCCGCCGTCTCGTCGATGAATATCTTCGCATCGTTCAACTGCCCCAAAGCATGGGTAATGCGCGACCACTCTTCATCTTCCAAGCGCCCTGTTCGCAGATTCTGCTGATTAAGTCGCCCGACTGAACCCAGCATACGCATCGCCAACTGCGCGCCGCCCATTTCCATACTGAAAATAGCCACGGCTTTATTCGAATCCAAGGCCGCGTTTTCTGCGATGTTGATCGAGAAAGCCGTCTTACCCATACTCGGACGCCCCGCCACAATGACCAAATCGCCAGGCTGCAAACCCGAAGTCATCTTGTCCAAATCCGTAAAGCCTGTAGCTAGCCCCGTCACCTCATTCGCATCGCGCCCCATCAACGACTCAATGCGCTCGACCACTTGCGTCAGCAAGGGGGGCATCGTCATAAATCCTTGACTGCCCCGCTCGCCCTCTTCCGAGATTGCCATGACGCGACTTTCCGCCTCATCCAGCAACTGTTTGGCATCGCGTCCACTTGGATTGTAAGCACTGGTCGCAATCTCGCTGCCCACCGTCACCAACTTGCGCATGATGGCGCGCTCGCGCACGATTTCCGCATAGCGCAGAATGTTGGCAGCGGAAGGCACGTTCTGCGCCAGCGAGCCTAGATACACCAAGCCACCGACCTTCTCCAACTCCGCACTGCTTTCCAAAGACTCTGCCAGCGTAATCACATCCACTGGCTTGAACTGGCCGTTCAAACGACCAATGTGACGCCAAATTAAACGATGATCGGTACGATAAAAATCGTCCTCCCCCAACGAGTCGCACACCTTATCCCACGCGCTGGTATCCAACAAAATACCGCCCAATACCGATTGCTCTGCCTCAACGGAATGCGGAGGTAAGCGAATGGCTTCAAGCTGGGAATCTGGAATAGGCGAAGAGAAGTTTTGCATGGTGTGACCGCCAATTAAGGGAGGGGAATTTTACACTGCGAAAGGCGCAGTATTTGTGACAAATTCTGAAAACAAAAAAGGGCTGTTGCCAGCCCTTTTTTGCATCAGAAAATCGCAGAAAATTATTCTGCGGTAATCGAAACAGTCACATTCACAACCACATCTGAGTGCAGTGCAACGGTGATAGCGTGTTCGCCGATTTGCTTCAAATGACCGGTTGGGGTACGTACTTGACCCTTCTCAACTTGGTGACCTTGAGCAATCAGTGCAACTGCGATGTCTGCATTCGTTACCGAACCAAACAGCTTGCCATCAACGCCCGCCTTTTGAACGATGCCAACTGTAGCACCTTCCAATTTAGCGCCGCGTGCTTGCGCATCAGCCAACTTAGCCGCTTCGCCCGCTTCCAATTCAGCACGACGTGCTGCGAAGTCAGCAATGTTGCTTTCTGTCGCGCGTTTTGCCTTGCCTTGAGGAATCAGGAAATTGCGCCCGAAACCATTCTTTACTTTAACAACATCGCCCAGCTGGCCGAGGTTGATGACTTTTTCCATCAGGATAACTTGCATGGTCTACTCCTTAGTGCAAATCGGTGTAAGGCATCAAAGCCAAGAAACGTGCGCGCTTCACAGCCACACTCAACTGACGTTGATAGCGTGTTTTCGTACCTGTAATACGAGCTGGAATCAACTTGCCGTTTTCAGCGATGAATTCCTTCAAGATATTCACGTCTTTGTAATCCACTTCCGCAATCTTATCGACGGTGAAGCGGCAGAACTTACGACGCTTAAACAATTGACGTGAAGAGCTACCCTTCTTGTCATCTTTTTTCTTAAATACACGAGCCATTTTTTGCTCCTATTTCAATGTAACGTTATCAATGTGCAACACCAACTGCGCGATTTTCAGACTACGTTGCGCTAGGAAACCTTCGGCTCTCACCTGCTGTCCGGGCTTTACACAGCTTACTTGCTGTGCCGCTTCGCCCAGTGCCAGTGCCGGTACATCACACTGAACTTGGCGTTGCATCCCTGCTTCCTGCTGCATCGAGGCGTGGCGTAATTTGAAGGCCACTCTCGCTAATCCTGCTGGGGTGTAGCGCAAGCCTTCCGACTCCACCACCTCCCCGTCAATCACACAACGGTTGCTGCTCAATCCTAATTACGCAGCCGCTACTGGAGCCGCTGCGGGTGCAACTTCAGCCGCATCGCCGCCGTAAGAGCGCGATTTTTCTTCCTTCATCATGGCAGAAGGCACAACAACAGCAGCCTTAGTCTTGATAGTCAGATGGCGCAACACTGCATCGTTAAACTTGAATGCATGTTCCAGTTCTTCCAATGTAGGTTGATCAATTTCGATGTTCATCAGCACGTAATGTGCTTTGTGGATCTTTTGGATAGGGTAAGCCAATTGACGACGGCCCCAGTCTTCTAGACGGTGGATGTGACCATTCTTGCTGGTCACCAACGTGCGATAACGCTCAATCATCGCGGGCACTTGCTCGCTTTGATCGGGATGCACGATAAATACGATTTCATAGTGTCGCATTACATCTCCTTGTGGATTAAAGCCCCCCGACATTTAAGTGGACGGTGGAGCAAGGTTTAGAACTCCCGTTTTTTCGGGAGCGCGCATTATAGGGATTAATAAGCCATCGTCAACCACTACTCAAAAAATCATGGGCTTAATATAAACAACAGAGGGCGAACCCGTCGCAAAAGTTGTTCGGTGCAGCCACATCGGTGAAGCGCATTTTCACCTCT
>JAGVFD010000008.1 GCA_020057805.1 Sideroxydans sp.
GCATCTTCTGCACGCATGCGTTCTTTGATGAAGGCATGGCCAGTCTTGGATTGGATGGCGATGCCGCCCGACTGCTGAACGACATCCATGGTGTTCCAAGTGAGGCGCGGGTCATGGATGATCTTCTCGCCGGGGTTCTTGACCAAGAAGGCGGCCGCCAACAGTCCCACGATGTAATAGCCTTCGATGAATTCGCCGTGTTCGTCGAACAGGAAGCAACGGTCAAAGTCGCCATCCCATGCGATGCCCATATCGGCCTTGTGCGCCTTCACCGCATCGGTAGTGGCTGCACGGTTCTCTGGTAACAGAGGATTGGGGATGCCGTTGGGGAACGTGCCATCTGCTTCGTGATGCACTTTGATGAAGGTGATAGGGAGGTTCAGTTGTTTGAAGCGCGCCTCGATCTCGTCAATGACATGCCCTGCCGCCCCATTGCCTGAGTTGACCACGAGCTTCAGCGGTTTGATGGCCGTAGGTTCGATGTAGGTCAGCAGGTGATCGACAAAAGGCTTGAGGATGGATTGCTGGGTAAGGCTTCCGCGCTTGCTTGCGGGTGCGAACTGGTTGGCTTCTGCCAAGACTTGGATGGCCTTAAGTCCCGTATCACCACTAATTGGAACCGCTCCACGGGCGACTAGCTTCATGCCGTTGTAGTCCATGGGGTTGTGGCTGGCGGTAACTTCGATGCCGCCGTCCACATCCAGATGGAATGAGGCGAAGTAGATCTCTTCTGTGCCCACCATGCCAATGTCGATGACGTCTGCGCCACCATCCATCAAGCCATTTGCCAAGGCTTGTTTGAGTGTGGCACTGGTGAGGCGCACATCACCACCCACGACGACACGCTTGGCAACCAAGTGTTGCGCATAGGCGCGCCCGATGCGATAGGCGACATCATCATTGAGTTCATCACCCAGCTTGCCTCGGATGTCGTAGGCTTTGAAACAGGTGAGGCTCATGTTTTGACCCTGCCATACACGTCATCGAAACGCACGATGTCGTCTTCGCCAAGATACTCACCACTCTGCACTTCAATCATCACCAAGGGCAACATGCCAGGATTCTCCAGTCGATGTTTGTGGCCTGCGGGGATGTAGGTGGATTCATTGGTCTGAATAAAGAGTTCTTGCTGACCGTTGACGACTTTAGCCATGCCGCTAACGACGATCCAGTGTTCGCTGCGGTGGTGATGCATCTGCAAGGAAAGGGAGGCGCCTACTTTGACTTCGATACGCTTGATCTTGAAGTGCGGACCTTCTTCCAGCACGGTGTAAGTGCCCCAAGGGCGATGGACGGTGCTATGCAGGCGGTGTGCTTCGTGCCCTTCTTTTTTGAGGCGGGCATAGATGTGTTTGACGTCTTGTGCTCGGTTGCGGTCGGCAACCAGTACAGCATCGGCGGTGTCGATGATGACAAGGTCTTTGACACCGACGGCACCGACCATGCGGTCGTTGCTTTGGATGTAGCAGTTGGAAACGTCGTGCATCATCACTTCGCCTTCGATGCGGTTGCCTTGGGCGTCCGCTGGGGTGAGGTCACCCAGTGCAGTCCATGAGCCGATGTCGCTCCAACCGATGTCGCAGGGGACGACGGCGACGTTGGCGGATTTCTCCATCACAGCGTAGTCGATGGAATCATCCGGCACTTGTTTGAAGGCAGTGGAATCGAGTTCCAGTTGGCTGAAGCCTTTGCCTTCGGCACTGCGAGACTCGGCGATACATGCGATGGTGGCGGAAAGGATGGCTGGGCAGTGTTTCTCCATCTCTTTGAGCATGACACCCGCTTGGAAACAGAACATGCCAGAGTTCCACAAGAAGCGGCCGGAGGCGACGTATTCTTTAGCGGTCTCTAGGTTAGGTTTCTCGACGAAGCGTTTGACGGTGTTGCCATCGGCTTCGATGTAGCCATAGCCGGTCTCGGGCATGTCGGGCTTGATACCGAAGGTGACGAGCTTGCCTTGGCCGGCCAGCTGCATCGCACTCTCCACTGCCTTGGCAAAAGATTCTTGGTCTGCGATCAGATGGTCAGCGGCCAGTACGAGCAGGCAGGCGTCATCACCATGCTTTGCAGCCACTTGAAGTGCGGCAGCGGCGATGGCGGGTGCGGTGTTGCGACCGAAGGGTTCGAGGATGAAGCGGTTGGTGAAGGCTTTGTTGCCTGGGATGCCCGCAACTTCACGGTATTCGTCTTCGGTCTTAAAGAACAAGTCGCGGTTGGTGACGGTCATGGTCTCGACGGCTTGCGGCAACACCGCGCCACGTAGCCATGCCTTCTGCAACAAACTCTGCCCATCTCCTAAACGAATGAATGGTTTTGGATGGGTCTCACGAGAGACTGGCCACAGGCGGGAACCAGCGCCACCGCAGAGAATAGTGGGAATAAGTAATTTTTTATCTGTATTCATGCTAGTACATCACCTCTATGGCACGATCAATGTTAATTTGACTTTGCTATGCCTCGTGTCACAAGGAGAGTAATAACTGCATTGACACATGACTCCAAGGACTCCTCACCTGTCATGACAGTAAGTTCCGGATTGTCTGGCACTTCATAAGGCGAAGAGATTCCAGTGAAATCTTTAATGACACCCTGACGCGCTTTCTTATACAGTCCTTTTACGTCACGTTGCTCACATACTTCTATAGAGCTGTCGCAATAAATCTCAAAAAAATCTCCGTGTTGCGCTATGTTTCTAACTCTCTCTCGATCAGCACTGAACGGAGAAATGAATGCGGTCAGCACAATCACGCCAGCCTCAACAAACAGCTTGGCAAGTTCTCCAACACGTCGTATGTTTTCAATCCTATCTTCATTTGAAAACCCCAGATCACCACACAATCCATTACGAACATTGTCACCATCCAACACAAATGTTCTGCATTCCATCTGGTGCAATCGTTCTTCTACAGCGTGTGCCAAGGTTGATTTACCCGCACCTGATAGCCCCGTGAACCATAAAATGGCGCCACGATGGTTGTTTTGCTCTTCCCGCAGTACTCGCGTAACGGTTGCATGATGCCAAACCACATTGCTTGACACTACTTTTTCATTGCTCATTATTTATAATCCTTAATCAGCTGCCCCAACCAAGAATCTTCGCTGTCGTAAACGAAGAATTCTGGGTTGTGCAAATCTTTCTTGTTGTAGTGCAATTGATCTCCGTGTCGATCACGGACGACGCCCCCTGCCGCATTCACCACAGCGTGGGCTGCTGCCGTATCCCATTCCATGGTAGGTCCAAGACGCGGATAAAAATGTGCGGCACCTTCTGCTACCAAGCACAGCTTGAGTGAGCTACCCATGCTGATGCATTCATAGTTACCTAACTGATTGAGCAGCGCTTGGGTGCGTTCATCGCTGTGGGAACGGCTAGCAACAACTTTGATGCTTCCCCCAACATGCTGCTTTACCCGCATAGGAATCGCTTGAGCTTGTCCGCGCTGCACGAATGCACCTGACTCTAGTGCACCAAAGTAGCAAACATCCAAAACTGGTGCATACACAACCCCCAGAACTGGCACACCACTCTCAATCAACGCGATATTGACGGTAAATTCTCCGTTTCGCTTGATAAACTCTTTTGTGCCATCAAGTGGATCAACCAGCCAGAATTTTTTCCAATTCACTCGCTCTTCATAAGAAATGTCAGCCGCTTCTTCTGAAAGAATCGGAATCTCTGGAGTAAGTTTGGACAGGCCTGCGACAATTGCATGGTGAGATGCAAGATCTGCCAGGGTGAGTGGCGAGGCATCTGCCTTACTGGTTTCCCCAAAATCAGCTTTGGAGTAGATCTCCAAAATGTCGGCTCCAGCTTTTCGAGCGAGAACTTGTAGCTGTGGCAACAGGTCAGCCAGCGTGAAGGTTGTGCTGGTCATATTATTGATTCTCCCACTGATGATGATTGAGGTTGCACACTAGTTATCAGAAAGCTTTGCCTGTTCGTCTTCTTGTTCACGTCGTTTTGTCATACCTTCTTTGATGAAGGCGTACAGCATCGCCATGAACCCCGCCACAAATGAGCTCAAAATAACGATGATTGCCCGCTTGGGTTTCAATTTTTTATCTGGAGCGACCGCAGGATCCAGCACTTTGAATGCGAAGTCTTTTTGAGTGCTAGCGAGCATCGCGTTGCGTTGCTCGCTGGCAATCAAGTCATACAATGTCTTGCGCATCTCTGCAACTTGCGTTCGCATTAATTCTTGATTTAGGTAGGACAAACTTTGCTCACTGCGAAGTATCGCTTTCTGTGCCAAATACTGATTTAGCCTTGCTACAAGATCATTCGTCCATTCTGCTGCCAATTCTGGATCTTCCCAATTGATTGAAACTGCAATTAAGCCGGTCTCCTCGTCGCTGGTTACGAGCAACATCTTATCTTCGATGAAGAGTCGATATACATCCCACTGTCCAGGCGGATCCTCATCCACCGACTGGGATAACAACCCTGGTTCAAACAAAATGGGTTGTATTTTTTTCTCTTGAACAAATTTCCATAGAAACTCTCGAGACTGTAATACAGCCAAGCTCTCTGCTGTATTTCCCCCTCCAAGTGAGATGCCCGCCATTGAGGCTAAACCGCCCAATCCACCCAAAGCAGAAGCAATTCCACCTGCTGGAGCATCTTCTGTTTGAGCAGGTGCTAGCAATATCTGCGCTTGATAGATATTGGGCATCATCAGTGAGATGGCTGCAGCAAGCACAGCTGCACCAAACCCCGACCGAAGAATCATGCGTTTATGCTTAAGTATTGTGCGCCAAAGTTCGACCAAGTCGATCTCGTCTTCCTGCTTGACATCAAAACTCTGGCTTGGGCGGACACCAAATTGGTCGCTCATTTGAACACCCCAATTGCTTTCATAGCAGCAATGCTGGTACCGATTTGCATCGTCGCGCGCGACCAATCCAAAGCTACGTCTAGCAGGTTGATATGATCTAGCTCTTGAGGCACAACGATGGTGTCTCCAGGGCCAATATTGTCGACGAACCAACCTCCAATATCAGCCTCCACTTTGCCATTAGCGCGAACAAAATAAATTGCTCCCTTGTCAGCCATGCGCGTTGGGGCTGCCTCATTCAGATAGTCTTTATAATCTTTAGATGAGTGATAAAGCAGCGCAGACTGGTTATATACCTCTCCGACCACTAACACTTCATCAGGCTGCTTAGGAATATAGAGTTTATCTCCATCTCTGAGCTGAATATCAAATCCGCTATCTTTAAGATTTTCGATAGCAGATAGCTCAATCACCATACGTCCTGTGGCGTTCACAGACTTAAGCTGCGCCAATAATCGCTTACTTGTCTCCAACGCCTGTTCTCTATGCGAACGCAATACCTCGTCACGCAGCGAAGCAACCGGTATATCGAGTTGAGCAGTTTCGCTTTCCATACGCCTTACCAACTCGTTTAATTGTTTTTGCTGCTCCTGGCGCACAGACTCCCGAATAAATACAGCCCCTGTCAAGAATGCTTCCTTGGTGTAGCCGCCCACTCGTTCCAACACTGTCGAAAGTCGCTCACCTTCTTCTACAGGATAAATGCCGGGATGTAGCACTTCTCCTCTTACTTCGATCTTCTCTGCTGCGCGCCAATTACTAAGTCTGCGCACCATCAAGACATCATGCGGCTGAAGCAATACATTGGATGCTGCATCACCCTGCATCGCTGCGCCTAAATCAAGTTCAATACGCTGTGAAACTCGTTTTTCTGCACCCTCAATTTTGTAGCGCGTAATTTCCGCTTTTTTCATGAAAACGGCTTCCGTTACGCCCCCCCCTGCAAATACCAAATCCGACACCCGCATTCCCTGACTCAAGGGCAAGGTGGTTGGCTGAAGCACTTCACCTGTCACACTTACAACATCACGAGTATTGGGCTCGTCATTTACCCGACCCACCGTTAACGAGTCATATGGTTCAAGTAACAAATTAGCGGCTTCATCGCCTTTTAACGCGGCAGTAAGGTCGATTTCAAGATGGTTAGAAACGCGCTTTTCACCATCCAGCACTTTGAAGCGAGTCAATCTGGCTTTTTTGAGGAAGGCAAACTCTGTGACACTGCCTCCCGCAAAAACCAAATCTGACACTCGCATGCCTTTAGTAAGTGGCACAGTATCCGGATGATTTACTTGCCCTGAAATTGAAACCACCTCACTCAACTTGGTCTCATAAATTGAATGCACCACTACACGATCCAAGTCTTGCAACTGAATGTCATTCAAGGTGTCCGCCGCCATCGCCAGCGCTAAATTGACTTTATAAAGCTGCACAATTCGTGTTTGCGGATCGGTTCGATAAACCTCGACTAAACCCAAGTCTGTTTGGCGCAACAAACCGCCCGCTGCTAGTACCAAATCTGCAAGCCGCATATTGAGCTTGAATTCGTATTCACCTGGAGCTTGTACCGTACCTTGAATACTCACTTTGGGTTGCTGACGAAAGGTGGCGCGCTTAAAAATATACACACGATCACGCGATTGCAGGACCAAGTCCGATTCTAGGCCTTTGGCTTGTGGAGCGAGAATCTCGCCCAATTTGAAACGGATAATCATCGGTTCGCGTGTTGCTTCCGCTTCGCGTTCGATTACACCGTAATCCATAAATGTCTCGGGCAGCAAATCGTCAACGGAGTTGATAAGCGAAGACACGCGCATACCATTTACCCAAGCATATTTCCCAGGACGCTTTAGGTTACCAATCATCAAGATCTGGTTATTTTCAAACTCTGTCCCTGCAAATACTTTGACCACATCACCGCTGTGCACAGGCACATTGGCACCATTACCCAGCAACGACAGGTTGATGACTTTTTGCTCACCTTTGCTATCAATCCGTTCGATTAAGGCTTTTTCAAGGTAGGCTTTAGGAAGCAGTCCGCCCGCCAACTTAAGAATGTCTGAAACCGTACTCTCATTGCGCATCTCGTAGATTGCTGGACGCACCACTTCACCCGCAATACTGACTGTTTTGCTAATAGGCGGAACAAATACAACATCACCCGGCAACAGGCGCACATCCTTGCTGGTATCGCCTCGCAGTAAAAAGTCATATAGGTCAATAGTGGTTACGATTCGACCTTTACGCTTCAATTCAATTTTTCGCAGCGAACCAATTTTCTTCACGCCACCCGATGCGAATAGCGCACTGGACAGTGTCGCCAAGCCGCTCACAGTGTAGGAGCCGGGACGATACACATCACCCAACGCAAAGATGCGAATTGAACGCAGCTGCCCCATGGTAATACTGGCCGACACGCCAATCATCTTTTGCTTAATTTGCTCGGCCAACAACGCCTTGCCCTGCGCAAAACTTAATCCTGCCACCGAAATTGGGCCAATCTGCGGGAACGATACCGAACCCTGTCTATCTACCGTTAGCGCCAATTCTCTATTGTCACTTCCAAATAATTGGACTTTAATTTCATCGCCAGGCCCCAGCACGTATTCAGGTGGAACAGGCACATCAGTAACGGGAGCAAACGTTGTTGGCTCTGAAGAAAATAGGTCATAGCCAAATTGCCGCAAGTTGGCGGTGCTTACTTCGAGAGGCTTGGACTCACGAGTAAATTCCTCATAAGAACGGCGAATTTCCAATTTATCGGCGGCTTGCTGCGAACCCACTTGCACTACGGGAATGTCCGCTACGGCAGATTCTTTGACTTCTTGCTTCGCAACCCGCTCATCAATAACGTCAGTTTTAATTTCGGTTTCTAAACGCCCCACTTCTTGTGGACGCGCTATCGAAACTTGAGGTGCGGTAGGAGGGCTGGATCTAGGTTGGGCTGAATTCCCACCCGCCTGTTGTGCCAAGGCCGCACGCTGCTCGGGGGATAGTTGCTGCAATTGCTGAAGCTGCGCCGGCGTAAGCGAGCCCAATAATTCCGCCTGATTTGCCGCACACGCCCATTGAGAACCCACAAAGTAGAGCCCTAAAAAAACTAGAGACAACAGTGACTTATTAAAATATTTCATTCAATCCTCGTGATGGCTTTACGGAGCAGAAAAAGGGAAATTCAACTGGCAATGGCCAAATATCGGTGGGCATTGTAACTGCCCCCCCCTCATTTTCAAAAATTTTGATGTATTTATCAAAAAAATCCATTAGCCGAAACTAATGGATTAGTTGGGTTAATCAGTGTAGCAA
>JAGVFD010000125.1 GCA_020057805.1 Sideroxydans sp.
AACAATAGATGCGCATCTTCACGCACGATGAGTTGCGTGTGCAGCACAACTTTTTCGTTGAGCGCAGGCAGGTTGTAGAAGGTGCTCATGGGTACATCTACTTCGTAGCCCACGCCCTGCACATCCAACACGATTTGCGGCGGATTTTTTTCTAACAAAATGCCACTCAAACGACCAATCATTTTTTACCCCAATATCAAACCTAGTGATAACAACGTCCCATGCGCCATCATGGCGCCAATCGTTAGCTTAATTGCGTCGCCTAATTTTTGCGGTTGCGCGGCGTGGCGCACCAACAATCGCGCTGCTTTTACACTTAATGGCAGGGCCAATAAGGCCAGCAAAGCACATAACGGCAGGCAACCCAACGCCACACTCCCTAATAAAAAAAGATACGCCAGTGCCACAATCAACACATAGCCCCAGCGCGCATGGTGCACAGTTAATCGCGCCACCCAATGCAATTTACCCACTGCCGCATCCGCGCTGCGATCAGGAAATTGGTTGATGTAAAGCAAGTTGGTCACCAACAAGGCGTACGACAATCCCGCGATAAACGGGGCGGCGCTAAAGCCTTTGCGCTGTACAAAATCAGAACCCACGGTAATCAACAAAAATCCCGCCGCTACACACAACTCACCCCAGCCACGACTATTCAAACGGAACGGGGGAGCAGAATATGCCCAGCCAATGAACAGTCCCGCAACCCCCACGTAAAACAATTGCGGCGTGGAATGCGCCATCAGCCACACTCCAGCCAAGCCCACGCCAAGCAACAAAATAAAACCAAAGTTGCGTGTCTGCGCCAACGTCAACACGCCGTTTTGAATAAAGCGACTGCCCCCTGTAAAAGGAAAAATACGCTCGGTGTTTTTCGCGTCAGTTCCGTTCAACGCGTCGTAATAATCATTGAGCACATTTACGCCCGCGTGCGCCAGCAATCCAAATATCAACGTGATTAACGCCGTCGTAAGATTAAACAGAACGGCATCGTGCCATGCCATCGACAAACCGATCACCGATGCCATCAAACTGGCGCTGAGAAAGGCGGGACGAGTCGCGGCAAAATATCGCACCAAGGGATTTTGCAAAGTGGCTAGCGTTGGCTCCAGCGGCGGCATCAGATTAACCGCCCGCCTTTAACTCGAAAACCCTTGGTCGCTAACGCCCCTAAACCCATTCCACTGTGTGCATGACAAATGGCACAGGCCAACGCATCCGCCGCATCGGCACTAGGTGTGCCCGATAATTTCAGCAGCCGCACCACCATCGCCTGCACCTGCTCTTTATCCGCATGGCCATTACCCACCACCGCCTGCTTCACCTGCAAAGCAGTGTATTCCGCCACCGCTAAATCTGCCTGCACCGCCGCACAAATCGCCGCGCCGCGCGCCTGCCCCAATAACAGCGTGGACTGCGGATTCACGTTCACGAACACTTTTTCAATCGAGACTTGCTGCGGCTGATGTTGCGCGATGACCTCGCCCAGCCCGCTCAAAATAACTTTCAGCCGCGCAGGCAACTCACCATCGGGCGTCTTAATACAACCACTCGCCACATAATGCAGTTGCTGCCCCACTTTATCAATCACCCCAAAACCTGTGATGCGCAGACCGGGGTCGATGCCCAAGATGCGGATTGGGGAAGGGACACTTAAGGGAAGAGTGAAGGGGGAAGGGATAAGGGTTAAACCCTCGGCTCCGCTGTTACCCTTCTCCCTTCCCTCTTTACCCTTCCCCGTCTCAATCATTCCTCAATCACCGCCGTCGTATAAACCTCTTGCACGTCGTCGCAGTCTTCCAGTGCATCTAACAGCTTCTGCATTTTCAACGCATCGTCGCCGGTAAAAATAACGTCACTTTCGGCTTTCATGGTGACTTCGCCCATCTCCGCCTTAAATCCAGCGGCTTCGAGACGTTGTTTAACATTTACAAATTCATACGGCGCGGTGATAACTTCGATGCTGCCGTCGTCGTTATTGATGATGTCTTCCGCGCCCGCATTGATGGCCACTTCCATCAATGCGCTTTCATCCACACCCGGCGCAAACACCATGTAACCACAGTGCTTAAACAGGAAAGAGACCGACCCATCCGTACCCAAATTGCCACCGTATTTGGTGAAGGCGTGGCGCACATCCGCCACGGTGCGCGTCTTGTTATCCGTCATGCAATCGACCATCACTGCTGCGCCGTTAATGCCATAGCCTTCGTAGCGCAATTCCATATAGTCGACGCCCTCCAGCTCGCCTGCGCCGCGTTTGATGGCGCGCTCGACGTTGTCTTTGGGCATATTCTGCTCATAGGCTTTTTCCATCGCCAAACGTAAGCGTGGATTGATGTCGGGATCGCTGCCGCCCAGCTTGGAGGCCACGGTAATTTCTTTGATAAGGCGCGTGAATATCTGTCCGCGTTTAGCGTCTTGCTTGCCTTTGCGATGTTGAATATTTGCCCACTTGCTATGTCCTGCCATGATATTTCCTCGGAAAAAATTCGCGCGAATGGTAACACCGCCCACACGTCCGACCCAAATACTCGGTTACTCGTCAACCAGACTGAACACGTCACGTTTGAAGGCGTAGAATCTCTGCAACAATTTTTATTTAACGTAGAAAAAGGAGTATCACCATGAAAGTGCAACACGTACTAATGCTTACCGCAGGTCTTTTGCTTTCTAACGCTGTTTTGGCCGATGACGGCGCGGCTCTGATGAAGAAAAACAACTGCGGCACTTGTCACCAAGCTGAAAAGAAAACTGTCGGCCCTAGCATCAAAGCCATCGCTGAAAAATACAAAGGCGACGCAACAGCTGCTGACAAGCTTGCAGCAAAAGTTCGTAAAGGCGGCTCCGGCAGCTTCGGTAGCATGGCGATGCCCGCGACTCCAGCCAAGGCTAGCGATGAAGACATCAAAGCGATGGTTGCTTACATCCTGAAGTAATCGCTACACGTTACAAATGAAAGAGGCCAGCAAATTGCTGGCCTCTTTGCGTTTTTAATGCGCTGAAATTACTTTGTCGATTTAGGTGCCGCTTCGCCTTTTTGACTAGGCATCTTGGAATGCATTTTTTGCATACTGTCGATGACTTCTTGTTTTGTCATCTTGCCGTCTTTATTGGCATCAATCACGTCGTAGCGCTTAAACAACATAGGCATGCCAATTTCGGCTTCGGCTTTACTCAAACCACCATCATGGTTGATATCCACTTCGTCGAAACGCTTATCGAAAGGATCTTGATGGATTTCTGTCATGCCGTGATGTTTGGCTTCTCTCTTGGGCTCCAACTCCTCTTCCGTTAGCTTGCCGTCTTTGTTGGCATCCATTTCTTGAAAACGCGCCGCGTGAAAAGCGTTGAATTCGGCCTGGCTCACTGCGCCATCTTTATCCGCATCCAACTCTTGCAAACATGGGCCGTGATGCGCGCCGTGCTGGCTGCCAGGGCACGCTTGCACCAACGGTGCAGCACACGCCAAACAACCCGCGACAACTAAAGTTGAGAATACTTTCATGGTGAACACTCCTGTTTAGTTAATGAGCCCCTATGATTGCGGGGGTGACGCACAGACAGATTAACATGAAGGAAGTTCGGCGATGGGTGGCACAGGTTATAATCCGCCGCACTTTTTTAAGCTCTTTCCCATGAACATTTTTTACGAAGAAGACGGCGGTTTCAAGGTCGGCAGCATCCTCACTGACAATACGACCTCGTTGCAGGTCGAGAACACCCACGGCAAACGCAGCAAAATTAAATCCGCGAACGTGATGCTACGTTTCGCGCAACCCAGCTTATCTGAATTTATGGCGCAGGCAGAAAAAGCCGCATCGGATATTGACCTGGATTTTCTGTGGGAAGCTTGCCCACCTGAAGAATTTGAGTTTGGCGTGCTGGCACAGGAGTATTTCGGCCACACCCCCACCCCCATTGAATCGGCTGGCGCATTGATTCGCCTGCATGGCTCGCCCATGCACTTCTATAAAAAAGGCAAGGGTTGCTACAAAGCTGCCCCACCCGAGGCGCTCAAGTCTGCCCTTGCCAGCGCCGACAAGAAACGCCTGCAAGCCGAGCTACAAGCGCATTACATCGAACAGCTAACCACATTCCAATTGCCCGCCGAATTCGCCGACAAGCTGGCGATGATTTTGTACAAACCCGATCGCAACACGCTGGAAGTAAAAGCGGTGGAAGCCGCCTGTGCTGCGACCCACCTATCGCCCGCCCACCTGCTGGAAAAATGCGGCGCCTTGCCTTCCACCCACGATTTTCATTTCAACAAGTTCCTGTTCGAGAACTTTCCGCGCGGCACAGGCTTTCCTGAAGTGAACGTGGAAGCGCATCCTGAATTGCCGCTGGCAACGGTGAATGCCTTCAGCATCGACGATGCCAGCACCACCGAAATTGACGACGCCTTCTCTATCAAAAAACTAGCTGACGGCAACTGGCGTATCGGCATTCACATTGCCGCACCAGCGCTTGGCATCCCACTCGATTCTGATAGCGACAAAATCGCTGCACAGCGCCTGTCCACCGTGTATATGCCGGGCGACAAAATCACCATGCTGCCAGACAACGTGGTGCAAGCCTTCACCCTGTGCGCGGACAAAGTGTGTCCCGCGCTGTCTTTGTATGTGAATGTGGATGCAAGCACCTTGCTGGTAACAAGTAGCGACAGCCGCCTCGAACGGCTGCACATCGCCGCCAATCTGCGCCACGACACGCTAGAGCCCTTGTTCAACGAAGCAACGCTGGCTGCGGGCAAACTGGATTACGCCTACGCACCCGAATTGAAATTGCTGTGGGATTTTGCAAACCAATTGGAAGCCGTGCGCGGCAAAGCATCCGACAACAGCACACAACAAATTGACTACACCTTCCACATCGAAAACGACCATGTAACCATCGGCCATCGTCTGCGTGGCTCGCCCATCGACAAAGTTGTATCCGAACTGATGATCTTGGCCAACAGCACTTGGGGTAAGTTGCTGGATGAGCATGATGTGGCGGGCATCTACCGCACACAAAATAACGGCAAGGTGAAGATGAGCACTGTGGCCGCGCCGCATCAAGGCTTGGGCGTGGCACATTACGCATGGTCTAGTTCGCCCCTGCGGCGTTATATTGATTTGGTGAATCAACGACAACTCATCAGCGTGTTGTGCGGCGAGCCGCCTGCATACACCAAAAACGACATCGCGTTGCACACCATCCTGCGTGATTTCGATACCGCCTACACCACCTACAACGAATTCCAACGCAATATGGAACGCTACTGGTGCTTGCGTTGGCTGCAACAAGAACGCATCACTGAAATTCCTGCGCTGTTACTGCGCGAGACTTTGGTCAAGGTCGGCGACATTCCCTTGGTGGGGCGTGTGCCGTCCATTCCTGAACTGCCTGCCAACACGCGTGTGATACTAGAGATGGGTGAGATTGATTTACTCGACCTCAACTTCCATGCGCGCTTCGTTGCCCAATTGGACGTGCCTGCATGAAGTTTGCCGCCCTTCGATCACGGCTGAAAAATAAACGCATGGTATTTGCCACCGCGTTCTCGTTCGCTGCGCACGCTTTCGTCGTATTTGGTCTTGCCGCTGCGCTGCCCGACATGCGCAACCTCGCCAAGCGTTTAGAACCGCTCGAAGTCACGTTAGTAAATAGCAAATCTAAAACTCGCCCCTCGAACGCCACGGCCTTTGCGCAAAATAACTTGGATGGCGGCGGCAATGTTGAAACCGACAAACATGCGAGCACCCCATTTCCCCTGCTGAACGACGACACCCGCTTTACCCCAGAACAAAACACCCAGCGCACCAAAGCGTTAGAGGAAGAAGTAAAGCGCTTGCTCACGCAAACCAAAAGCAACTATCAAGTCGAGCGCAAAAAAGAACTTAAACATCAAGTCGAGCAAGCGCTAGACGGGCAAGATTTAGTGCAGCTCGCTTTAGAAATTGCGCGCCTTGAAGCAGAAATCAACAAAAGCATCACACTTTACGAACGCATGCCAAAACGCAAATTTATTGGCGCGCGCACACAAGAATATCGCTACGCACAATATGTGGAAGACTGGCGCAGCAAAGTAGAGCGCATCGGCAACCTCAACTATCCCGAGGCGTTACGTAAAGAAAAGATTTTCGGCAAAGTGCGCCTCACCATCAACATTCGCTTCGATGGCACAGTGGAAAAAGTAGAAATTGATCAAACTTCAGGCAATCGCAAGCTAGATGCGGCGGCCATGCGCATCGCAAAACTGGCCGCGCCTTACGCCCACTTCCCGCCAGACATCCGCAAAGAAATCGACATCTTGAGCATCACCCGCACCTGGACATTCACGCCCAACGAACAATTGGCAACGGAATAGATGAGTGACTTCAATTCAATTTCGGGGCTTCAACTAGCCTCCCCCTCCCAACCTCCCCC
>JAGVFD010000068.1 GCA_020057805.1 Sideroxydans sp.
ATGCTACAAAATACTGTTGTATAGCTCCAAATAAAGTTGTGCGCTGTGCCGCCAGCCAACATCCTTACGCATACCGTTCAATTGAATGCGGCGGAAAGTATTCTCATCGCGGTAACACTCAATCGCCCATTTAATGGTTTGCTGCAAAGCTTGCGCACCGGCATCGTCAAAGACAAAACCCGTCCCGCCGTCCAAACTGGCATTGATGACGGAATCTGCCAAGCCACCCGTGCGGCGCACCACAGGCGGTGTGCCATAACGCATGCCGTACATTTGGTTAAGGCCGCAAGGCTCAAAGCGCGATGGCATCAAGAAGATGTCGGTGCCCGCCATAATTTGATGCGACAACGCTTCGTTAAACCCAATCGTCACCGACACCCGCCCGGAATAACGCTGCGCCAATTGCAAGTAGCGTCGTTCAAACTCCGCATCGCCACTACCCAGCACCGCCAATTGCGCGCCGCTATCCAACAAAGTAGGCAAACATTCGAGGAGTAAATCCAAGCCTTTTTGATAAGTTAAGCGGCTCACCACGCCCAATAAAGGCGCATGTTCATTCACTTCCAAACCCAGTCGTTTTTGCAGCGCCAACTTGCCTTGAGTTTTCTGCGCAAGGTCGCTTACGTCGTAGCGCACTTCCAGATGTTTATCTGTGGAAGCATCCCATTCATCCTCATCAATACCATTCAAAATGCCGCTCACATCGGCTTTACGTGCGGTAAGCAAACCCTGCATACCGTAGCCCATTTCGGTAGCTTGAATTTCGTGTGCATAGGTTGGACTCACCGTCACGATGCGATCGGCATACTGCAAGCCTGATTTTAGAAAAGATAAGTTGCCATGAAATTCGACACCGTGCATATTGAAATGCGCAGCAGGAATCTCTAGCGCTTTAATCCAATCGCGATCGAAATTACCTTGGAAGGCGATGTTGTGCACCGTCATCACGCTCTTCGCACGGGGTGCGCTCATCAGCTGCAAATACACTGGGGTAAGCCCTGTTTGCCAATCATTGCAATGCACCAATTCTGCCTGCCAAGCAATCGGCGAATCCGCACTACCCAACATGGCCGCCACTTTGGACAACATGCCAAAGCGCATCGGATTGTCTGGCCAATCGCCACCCAGTTGATATTGATACGGCCCGGCTACACGACAAAAGTACTCGGGTGCATCCAACACATATACAGGCACGTTGGTGTTGGGCATTTTGGCGCTTAACAATCTCACGGGCGCTTGCCCCGTGAATACAGAAAATGTCGCCACAACCTTCTTCGTCTTCAGCGCGTCCAATACTTGGTTATAGCCAGGAATCAACAGGCGCACATCTTCACCCAGCGCTTGCAGCGCAGCGGGCAAAGAGGCGCTGACATCGGCCAGCCCGCCCGTTTTAATGAGCGGATGCACTTCAGAGGTAACAAACAGAATGCGCGTCATAATTTTTGATTGAGCGATTTGAAGTAGTTGATAAGGCCATTGGTGGAGGCATCGTGCGTGGTGATGGGTTGCGCGTCACGCAACTCGGGCAGGATGTGCGCCGCCAATTGCTTGCCTAACTCCACCCCCCATTGATCGTAGGGATTGACGTTCCAAATGACGCCTTGCACAAAAATTTTGTGCTCGTACAGCGCAATCAACCTGCCCAATGTGCGCGCAGTCAGCTTGTCAAACAACAGGGAGTTAGTTGGCTTATTACCCTCGAACACTTTATGTGGCGCGAGCATATTAATGCCGACTTCGTCCATGCCACTGGAGCGCAATTCGGCACGCGCTTCGGCATCCGTCTTGCCGCGCATCAAAGCTTCGGACTGAGCAAAATAATTCGATAGCAAGGTGGCATGGTGCTCACCTAAAGGATATTGGCTGCGAGCGGGCGCAATGAAATCCGCAGGAATCATCTGCGAACCTTGATGAATCAACTGGTAGTACGCATGTTGCCCATTGGTTCCTGTGCCGCCCCACAACACTGGCCCCGTGGCGTAATCCACCGCGTTACCTTGCCTATCCACCCGCTTCCCGTTGCTCTCCATATCCGCTTGCTGAAAATAGGCGGTGAAGTTTTCCAAGGATTGATCGTAGGGCAACATGGCAATGGTCGCCGCATCGTAAAAATTGCGATACCACACGCCGAGTAGTGCGAGGATAACCGGCATGTTCTGCTCCAAAGGTGCGCTGGCAAAATGCACATCCATATCATCGCCACCACGCAGCAATTCTTCAAATTGATCCATTCCCACATACAAAGCAATCGACAGCCCGATGGCAGACCACAAGGAATAGCGCCCGCCCACCCATTCCGAAAATTCGAACATGTTGGCTGTATCAATGCCGAATGCTGCTACTGCTTTAGCGTTAGTCGAAAGCGCCACGAAATGCTTAGCCACCGTGCTGTTGTCGCCCGCACTGCGCAACAACCAATCGCGTGCCGAACACGCATTCATCAACGTTTCTTGGGTGGTAAAAGTTTTGGAGGCGACGATAAATAAAGTCGTTTCAGGATTCAGCGTCGCTAGTTGGGTGGCAATGTCTGCGCCATCCACATTCGATACAAAGTGCACGCGCAAAGCCGGACTACTATAGGGCTGCAAGGCTTGGCACACCATCAGCGGCCCTAAATACGAACCACCAATACCGATGTTCACAATATCGGTAATGGGTTTGCCGCTATAGCCGCGCCACACCCCATTGCGCACACTGTTTGAAAACAAACGCATCTTTTCCATCACGTGACGGATGGCAGGCAATACATCTTTGCCATCCACCAACACGGGGACGTGTTTAGGATTGGTGGCTGCGCGCAAAGCAGTGTGCAGCACAGCACGGCCTTCGGTGAAATTGATTTTTTCGCCGCGCAACATCTTGTCTCGCCACGCTTCTACTTGGCACTGACGCGCCAAAGCAAACAGCAAAGGCAAGCTGTCTGTGGTGATTAGATTTTTTGAGTAGTCGAACAGGATGTCGTCGAAGCGCATCGAAAATTTTTCGAAGCGTTGCGCGTCATCGGAAAACGCCTGACGCATTGAAAATTTCGATAAGGCTTGACGATGTGCTTGCAGCGCTTGCCATGCAGGAGACTGAAGTAATTGAGACATATTTGAACCTATCTAAATCTATCTAATTTCTGCTGAATCTTAAATCAACGCATCCGCTCCAACACGATGCCCGACAAAGGCGGCAAGGTAATTTCAATGGATTGTTCCTGACCATTACAGGCAACGTCGCTCGAATACATACCGAAACCATTACCCATGTTTGAGCCGCCGTAATAGTGCGAATCGCTATTAAAAATTTCGCGGTAACCACCTTTGTTGGGCACGCCAATGCGATAACCCACACGCGGCACCGGCGTGAAGTTCAACGCCACAATGACATAGCTACCATCCAACGCGATGCGCCGATAAATCAAAATAGATTGATCCGCATTCGTGCAATCCACCCACGCGAAACCATCGTGCGAAAAATCTTGTTCATGCAAGGCAGGTACATTTTTGTACAGCCGATTCACATCGCGCACCATCGTTTGTACACCGCTGTGCTGGCTATGTCCCAACAGATACCAATCCAACTCGGCGCCCACTTTCCATTCGTGGCCTTGAGCAATTTCGTTACCCATAAAATTGAGCTTCTTACCGGGATTGGTCATTTGATAGGTGAATAGCAGACGCAAATTGGCAAATTTCTGCCAGCCGTCACCGGGCATTTTATCCAGCAATGATTTTTTGCCATGCACCACTTCATCATGCGAGAAAGGCATCACAAAGTTTTCGGTGTAACTATAAAGTTGGCCGAAAGTCAGCATGTTTTGGTGATAACGACGATGTACAGGATCGAGTTCGACGTAGGACAAGGTGTCGTTCATCCAGCCCATATTCCACTTCATGGAAAAGCCCAGCCCGCCCAAATAAGTAGGGCGCGACACCATCGGCCAAGAAGTCGATTCTTCGGCCAAGGTCAACGTACCGGGAAAACGCTCATGCGTCATTACATTCAGCTCACGGAAGAAATCCACTGCTTCAATGTTCTCGCGTCCACCATGCTTATTGGGCAACCACTCGCCCGCTTTGCGCGAGTAATCCAAATACAACATGGAAGCCACCGCATCGACACGCAAGCCATCCAAGTGGAATTCATTCAACCAGTAGTAGGCATTGGACAATAGGAAGTTGCGTACTTCGTTACGCCCGTAATTGAAAATGAGCGTACCCCAGTCTTGATGTTCACCTAGGCGCGGGTCTTCGTGTTCATACAGTGCCGTGCCATCAAAACGCGCCAAGGCAAACGCGTCTTTAGGAAAGTGCGCCGGCACCCAATCTAAAATCACACCTATGTTCGCTTGGTGGCAGGCGTCAACAAAATAACGGAAATCATCGGCCGTACCAAAACGACTCGTCACGCCAAAATAACCTGTGGTTTGATAACCCCACGATTCATCTAAAGGATGCTCACTAATGGGCATCAATTCGATGTGCGTGAATCCCATCTCCAGCACATAGGGAACTAAACTTTCGGCTAGCTCGCGGAAATTATAGAAGCGCCCATCCCAATGACGACGCCACGAACCCACATGCACCTCATACACATTCAGCGGCAAGTGCTGCCAAGCTTGCACGGCGCGTTGCGCCATCCATGCACTATCGTCCCAAGCGTAACCTTCCAGCGCGGTGACTTTAGACGCTGTACCCGGACGCATCTCAAAGCCAAATCCATAAGGGTCTGTTTTGGTAATGAGTTGATTCGTATGACGATTGCGAATTTCGTATTTATAAAACTCACCCACACCAATGTCAGGAACAAAAATTTCCCACACACCACTCGAACCCAATGCTCGCATGGGATGCACACGACCATCCCAGCCATTGAAATCGCCCACCACACTCACACGATCCGCATTCGGCGCCCACACTGCAAAGCGCACACCCCACGCACCTTGTTGCTCGCGATGATGCGCGCCCAACATACGATAGGCCTGTTCCAACTTGCCCTGCGCAAACAGATGCAAATCGTGTTCAGTAATGCTGCTCGTAAAAGTGAAGGGGTCGTGCATTTCCAGCACGTGATTGAAAAAACTTAATTGCAGTTTGCAGGGAGTAGGTAGCGCCGACTTGCCCTGCCAAGTGAACAAACCCTCGGCATCAACACGTTCTAACGGCAACCATTTTTTGCCATCATGGACAGCGATTTCAGTCGCATACGGCTGAAACACTCGTAACACCCACTCTGATTTGATTTGATGCAACCCTAGATATGAAAAAGGATTATGGTGACGCGCTTCTATTACGGCGCGCTTGTTATCTTTATCGTTCTGCATTTCATCGCTCCCTGACCCGCAATATAGCCCTATACGGCAATCAGGACAACGAAAAATAACAAAGAATTGAGCCGCTCAAGCAAAAATAAAAAGAAGCCTCACATTTCTGCGAGGCTTTTAAGTCTGGTGGGTCGTGCGGGGATCGAACCGACATCACAGAATAAAAAACAAGCCGTGCAATTTTGCTTAAAGCTCGTTAATAGTTAAAATCAACGTACTTTGAAAGGAAAATCCATGGGCATTACCTACGCAGATTTACGATTAGCAAACACTTCACGACCAGATATGGAAGAGGTTGATGCTTCTGCATTAGTTGACACAGGCGCTTTGCATTTATGTATTCCAGAACACATGGCGATGCAGCTACAGCTAACAACGTTGAAGCAACGCGAAGTACAAACAGCTGATGGAAAATCGCATTTAGTTGACTATGTTGGCCCTATCAAAATATCAATGCTGGGGCGCGAATGCTTCACTGGTGCGCTTGTAATGGGCAATCAGGTTCTACTTGGAGCAATTCCAATGGAGGATATGGATTTAATTGTTGAGCCAGCAAGAATGCGCGTTAGCGTTAATCCTTTCAGTCCCAATATCCCAATGTCATTGGCTAAAGGCTTGAAATAAAGCGCTCCGCCTAAAAAATCAAAAGTCCCTTCGGGGGCTTTTTTATGCGCAAAGCTTGTTAATGCATTTTAAGTTGCCTTGACTCTGAACAATTGGTTGCAGCTCGGCTGGATTCTGTGATGATTGGCTACGATTCAGCTACCGTCGCAAAATAAAAAAAGCCTCACATTTCTGCGAGGCTTTTAAGTCTGGTGGGTCGTGCGGGGATCGAACCTGCGACAAACGGATTAAGAGTCCGCTGCTCTACCAGCTGAGCTAACGACCCGGAAGAG
>JAGVFD010000166.1 GCA_020057805.1 Sideroxydans sp.
ACCGGCATACTGCTTCACCTTATTGGATACCTGAACTTTCAGGCGTTGCGCAAGCTGAACACGTGCTGAAGTTGCGGCCATTTGCCTTGCGAAATCCAAGCCTGTTGCCGATTTTTCAGCCGCCCCAACCGCACTCACTTCAATCCCATCAGCAGAGCCGGTGCATACCCAATCTGGCGCGAGTTCCTTGCTGTTCGGAAATACACAATCTGCCACCTTGGCAGGGTTGGACGAACACGCAGAAAATCCCAATATCACGACAACGGCCATTGCAACATTTGTAATTTTTGACATTTCAAACACTCCCAGTTCGGTTTAATAAGTTACGCGACGCCCACGCAACACAAACGATTGTCCGAATTTTTCACTCCGGTACAACCATCCACAAATAAAGCTCCCCCGTCTTTGGATCAACCCACTCTTCAATCACCTTAGCCTCACTCACTCGGAGTGCGACGTTGCTTTTCAAGCTTGTTTCAATGTCATCGTTGCGCACCACCTTACCGCTACGCTCTTCGAGAAATGACCGGTTGGTAGAAGTCACCTCCACCCGCTGCATATGCGCCAACACTTGATACGCTTTCATCTGTGCCACGCGATATTGGGCCTCCCGCCCACCGCTATCCTGTTTGGGTGCTGCACCTACTGCCCCGACTAGCCCCGGCTTATCCGGTTTGAGCACCCATGCGGGATAGGCCGCTTGGGTCTGCGACGCAGGCTGCGTATGCGCGCAACCCGCAATCAAAACTACTGCAACAGCAAGAATAGGAAAGTGTTTTAGCATTTAAAAAAGTGGCAATTAAAACCTCGCAAACAGCCCGACCCCAAAAGAATTGTGAGACTCTTTCACCTCAAACGATTTGAACTTATAGCCATAAGATTGCATACCTGCTGTGGCAGTCACCCCTGCTGACTGTGTGAACAAATGGGAGTAACGCACTTTCGCGCCAAAGCCCAACGATGAGTTTGAAGTAGATGAAAATCCACCATCATCAGACCATTTTGCCGAGTGGATGCCCCCTTCAAGATTTAAACCGAATTCACCCGCCGCCGAAGGGAGAAGGAAATCAATCCCGCCTCCAAAACCAGTTGTGGCAAACGTATCTTGTTTCCATGTCTGTCCAAAGGCATCTAGCTGAGTGGTGGACGATCTTGCACTCAAGTAATACCTGGTGTTTGGATTGCTGCCAGAGGTCATCCCAAGCAATACACCGAACGCGTTGCGCTTGAAAGATTGATCCGGTGCGGGTTGATAAAGATTGTGTTTGCCGCTGCCCTGCGCGGCGGAAAACTCGACGAAATAGTCATCGCTAATCGCTGCTGTCAGGTTCAGGTTTAAATCCATATAACCAGCAGCAGCGGTCTTGCCATTGAATACACCATTGGTGAACTTGGCGCTGTAGCTGTTGCTGTTTACTCCGGCATTCACCATCCATTTCCAATTGCCGGACGCATTCCACTCAAGCTCATCTGCCCTGTGCTGTGCTGACTTGCGCTTGGCTTCTTCTGCTTGACTATCCAAATTGGCTTCCGCGTTGGCCGCATCCTCTTGCGCCTGTGCTTCCTTGCGTCGTTGCTCGGTATTCGTTGCCGCATCAAGAGACGGATCATTTACTTCGCTGAAATATATCGGCCCGCCCAGTTGTATCAGCAAGTCATCCCGAATCGCATCCGCCATACGTTGGCGAAGAATTGGGCTGATAACAGGATCAACTTTCACGCGGATTTCCGTTAGCGCACTGGAAGTCTCGTCCGAATATTTCTGTGAAAGTATTTCTTCACCACTCAACGTGGCATGCACCTCGCTGCGAATTTCTTCTTTACTCAACTGAAAGTTTTTCACTTCGGTGAATGCACTGAAGTCGATGACTGATCCTTGTTCGGTGGCTTTCTTTTCGGCTTCTTTTCTTGACTTGTCTTTACAAAGACGAACCGCATCATCGCCACACGACACTACGCCCTTTGCTTCCACCACCTTAGCCACTTGCAACGCCACCACTTTATTTTGCAATTGGAATTCAACTAGTGCTTTCAGATGTACCTCGAAATCTTGTTGCAGCCGTTTGAATTCAGCGAACTGTGCCGCACCGATGGTATTGGCATTAATCAGGTTGCGCTCAACCTCTGCCAGTTTTTCTTTGGACAATTTGAGCGCATTTGCTGCTTGCCTGTTCTGCTCACCGGCGGCGTTCAATTTGTCGGTGATTTCACCGGGATTTTCCCTATCGTACTTTTGTTTCTTTTCGAGGTTGTCACGCGCCTCGCGGCTTTTTATTTGAGCCAAGCGCAGTGATTCGTCCGCTGCATTACGCTCCGCTTGTAACGTGGCGATGCGACTCTTGCTGGCATTGATATCTTTGATCTTGGCAAGCAGTACAGGCCGTTTATTGCCGAGTTCAGCCATGCCAATGGGCGTTTCTTCCGCCGCCACAGATAAAGTGCTTACCATCCAAAATTGGCACGTGAAGAGCGCCAACAAAACGATTCTTAAATACATATTGTTTCCTTGCAAAGTCATTCTGTTGATTCCCAATTGATGAGTTGCTCAAGGCGAGAGGACGAGGCTTTTTCACCCTCGCAAAAAACCTGCGGAATTCCACCGCCGTAAAACCGAACATTTTTGCTCCCGAACAAATCGCGGGCTGATTCCAAGGTGGTGCGGGGAGGTATGCATTTTTCCATGCAAGCTATCAGTGCATCAATTTCATTCGGACCATACCAACGTTTTTCGTAACCGACACCCACTACCGAACAATAAACTGATGGTTTGTCTCCCTCTACATTTTCACGCCGTTTACGTGCCGCAAAAAAAGAACGGTAAGCCACATCGTCCGGCGGCAGAGAATAGCCCATCAAAATAATGTGGTTCGCAGCTTGTGTGGCGACGCGCAAATCGCGTTGCACTTCGTCAATAAATGAAGGAGGAAGTGACTTGAAATTGCTTTGCATCACGGCTTGCGTGTGCTGGGCATAAGTCATCGCATCGCAGTGAACGCAGGAACGTGCATCCACTTCGCCGCGATCCCAAGCCGCGCGTTCCGCTTCGGTTTCAGGCTCGATTCTTTTGCTGGCTAAATCAACAAAGCCGCGTAAGGGCGGAGGAGGAATCAAGGTGGGCGAGAGGTATTCCCATTCCTTGCCCATGTAAGACGAAAGCTTTCCGCAACTTGGGCACTCGCGCCAGCACAGGCAACCGTGGGGAAACAAAAATTTATTGATCCTGACCCGGCGACTGGAATGCTCGCGGTCGTTCAGTCGTTGCGCAGATGCTTCATTGAGCGGATACCAGACACGCTCCCTTGGATTGGGATAAGCCGTTTTCTTTCCAATGGTACTCACCGCCATGAAGATGCCAAAGTCGTGAAATATTTTGAGCGGCACTCTGGGGCAATCAATATACGGCGGACTATCGTTCGCCTCTTTGTTGGCAATGAATTGCATCCACAAAGCAACAGGGTCGTAATTCAGGCTGGCAAAAGCAATGTCTCCCAAATAAAACTCGCGCGTATCGCAACTATTACCTTCGCCCGCCAACGCCAGCCCTTTTTGTTGGTGGTGCTCGGTCAATAATCGGGCAAAACTCAAGTGCTTCTCTAACTCTGATTTTTTGTCTGTGTCTGTAATTGCGACTTGCCAATCCATATAAAAAAGTGTGTTCAGCACCAATTGCAGGGCGTTACGTGCTGCAATTAAGCGAATGGTGGGTAGAAATTTGTTGGCTACGGGAAAGCCATGCTGGCTTTTAATGTGCAGGTCAAGCAGGTTGAAAACGTCTTGAATTTGAAAACGATCACCTTCCATAAAACTGGGGCAGGTACGCACCACTTCTTTCAAAGTTGGCCAGTCATACAGCGCACGCAACTCATGAATTCTTGCGAGGATGGGATGCTCTGGTGTGACATTCCAGTGGCGGGACATGGCATCTTGAGCGGAGGAAGAGATATCGTAAAGATTATCTGCATCGTCTCCCAATACCAGCAACAAATCAGTAAAAGGTTCACGCCAATCGACTTGACAAGGCAGAACATCTTTGATTCGATCAGCCAGCGGTTCGGTGGCTTTTCCTACCAACTTCGTTATGGCGACAGTCTGGCCTTGTGAGGTGCGCAGCCCAACATTGAATGTGGCACCCGCC
>JAGVFD010000055.1 GCA_020057805.1 Sideroxydans sp.
GTCATTCAAATAATCCGCCCACTCGACAGGTGTACCGCTGATGGCCACCTGAACAGTCGTGATGCCATCGGCTTCGGTGTAAGTGTAATTTTCGAATATGTCATGCCATTGGCGTGGTGCATCCGTCATGTCGTCTTGCATCATATTCAACATTTCGATGGACACGAATTCAGCAGGTCTGT
Organism: Sideroxydans sp.; assembly: GCA_020057805.1. Classification (GTDB taxonomy): domain Bacteria; phylum Pseudomonadota; class Gammaproteobacteria; order Burkholderiales; family Gallionellaceae; genus Sideroxyarcus. The sequence goes on from JAGVFD010000055.1 coordinate 183, forward strand.
GTTCAGCGATGCGTGCGTTCATACCGCCACCCTGCGGAACGAGAAATTGGATTTGCGCACCTTTGTTCCAAGAACCACGGTAATACGACCCTTGGGCAAACTCGTTCGCCCATTCGCGGTAGGTCTGGTCTGCCAGCATGAGTTGATGAACACGCGCCTTGGTTGCGTTGATGGTGATAGAAAAATGAAGTGAGTTCATGGTGAGTCTCCTTATCGGGCGAGTTTGCTTTGGCGCATCGCGTGGTAGTCGAAGATGTGCACGGCTGATTTATTCAGCCAGCGATGCAGTGCGTTGGTATCAATCTCGGATGCTGCTTTGAATTGCACTTGAGCAGCTTTGAATTTTCCCGATACTTTAAGTGCGGGTTCATCAAATAATTGCCCGCTCCAAAACAGCAGATTGACGCTTTGTTTTGCGGTGATGTTGTAACCCACGATGGGGGCTTCGCCGATGAACCAAACTGGATTGGCATACCAAATTTTGCAAGTGGATTGGGGAAGTATCGCGTCTATTTCTTGACGCAATGCATTGCAAATCGCCGCATGTTCGGCAGATAGCGCGGCGTTGTATTGGGTGATGGCATCCGCCACCTCTATTGCTGATGCAGTGGATTTTGTATTCGTTTTTGGCATGACTTGATTCTCTTATCGTTGCGCGGGCGGAATGGTTTTTAACGATGCAGAAAACATTGCATGGGCGGCAACATCAATAGACCTGTATTTCACCCGCGTACTCGCAGGATCGTGACCCAGAAAATTATCCCCTCTCCAATTATTCTTGGGGCGGATGGGGCGCGACATAAAGCCACCGCCGCAGTTGGGGCAGACGTTATGCAACACGCTATCAACACAGTCCGCGCAGAAAGTGCATTCGTAAGTGCAGATGCTTGCCTCTAGTGAATCGGGTGGCAAAGCCTTGTTACAGTTTTCGCAGGTAGGTCTTAATTCGAGCATCACGAATCCTTCTGTATTGGCGTTACTTAAACTAAATCGACTTCAATGTATTTCAATTGGTGGTCTTGCATAACTTACGGTCAACATCTCCCACCGATGACCATCAGGTTCGTCCTAACAGACGTTCCCATATTGCGGCTGACTTGTATATCCATAGGCCCGCTTCATCGGTTTGACGTGCGGCGGCGGCGTGGCGTGTGCCGCTGCCCTTCAGGTGAGTGTAGAAATGCCCGCCGGGACGCAAGTCGATCTCGCATTTGATGGTCTTCCACGGTAGCGGACAGAACCACGGCATCAGGTGTTCAGGTGTTGTCCATGCTTTTCAGATGAGTTCTTTTGGCACATCGACGATCCGTTCGAAGAAGAGGTCGAGTTGGGGATTGAGGATTTCCATGATGTTCACCTTTCAGTTTTTACTTTCGCAATTGATCATCCATTGCACACCGAACTTGTCTGTGAGGCTGCCGAAGTAAGCGCCCCAGAACATATCGGTCAGCGGCATATCGACCTTTCCACTTTCCATCAGAGCATTGAAGAGACGATCGGCTTCGGCGCGTGTGTCGGGTTGCAGATTGATGTAGATGTTGTTCCCCGGATTTAGCTTGAAACCCATCGTCTCTGGCGCATCCGTACCCATCAGTTCGACACCGCCCATCAATGGCAAGGCAACGTGCATGACCAACTTCTTGTCCGCATCGGAAAGCGGTGGCTGACCGGGTGCGCTTGGCGCATCACCCATGCGCGAAATGGGCCACGAGTATTCGGTCTTGAAAACGGATTTGTAGAAGTCGAATGCTGCTTCGGTGTTGCGCGAAAAATTGAGATAGATGCTGGTCGAGGCCATGATGTTCTCCTTTCAAGAGTGTTCGCAAATCGCTTTGAGCTTGTCCAACGCTTTGTGCCAGCTTTCGGTCATAAAATCCACATACTCATCGGGCATGGCGGTGATGTCCACCTGTAGGGTGGTGACGCCCTTCGTCTCGGTGAAGGTGTAGTTCTCGAACACGTCATGCCATTGCTGTTCTTTTTCTGGCACGCCGTCTTTCACCTCAGACAACATCTCGATGGAAACGAATTCGGCAGGGCGATGTTCGGCGATGCGCGCACTCATTCCAGAACCCTGCCCATCACCGAACAGAATTTTCGCGCCCTTATCCCACGAGCCTTGATAACTGGAGCCTTCGGCAAAAGCAGATGTCCACTCGCGGTAAGTTTGATCTGCCAGCATGAGTTGATGCACCCCTGCTTTTGGTGCGTGGATGGTGATGGAAAAGTGAAGTGATTTCATGTTGCTCTCCTCATTTTAATCAAACATTTTTTCGTGCATAACTGACAGTCAACATCTCCCACCGATGACCTTCTGGTTCGTCCCAATAGATATTTCCGTACTGCGAGTTGACTTGCATATCCATAGGTCCGTTTACTGTACTGCGATATTTGATACCTGCTGCCTTGATGCGTCCTAGGATGGCAGCGAAGTCCTGTGGGCTGACGCGGAAACAAAAGTGGTAGATGGGAAACGGTTCATCCGTGTATTGAAAATCGAGTGTCAATCCGTCATTCACATAAACTGGAGAAAAAGGTCCCGCCCCTGTTTTAGACCACGGAACACCGAGCAACTCTGCCAAGAGTTTCGCCGATGCAATTTGGTTGCGCGATGGAACGATGGCGTGATCAAGTTGAATGGGCATGGTGTTCTCGATGTTGGACAGTTAGAACGACCCCGTTTTCACTTCACCCGCGCGTTGAAATTTTGCGCAGATCACACCCGAGGGCGTGACTTTCGATTCCACCAGATGATAGGCGGCGGGTAGCGTACCCCGATCAAACAAGCGTTTTCCCGTGCCCAGCGTCATAGGGAAAATCTTGAGCCAGAACTCATCGACCAGATCATGCGCCAACAGTGTTTGAATGAAATTGGCGCTGCCATGTACTTGCAGCTCTGGGCCATCTTGTTGTTTAAGTTTTTTGATTTCAGCGACGATATCGCCGTTTAGAAAATGAGTGTTTTGCCATTCGTGTTGGGTGAGCGTGTTCGAAGCCACATACTTTTTGGCGTTGTTGATCGATGCACCTTCCTCTGGATGATGCGGCCAGTAGGAAGCAAAGATTTCGAATGTTTTTCTGCCCAATAGCAAATCAAATGGGTGCCCCATCTGTTCTTCCATGACCTGTCCTAAAGCTTCATCAAAATAGGGAACGGCCCATCCACCGTATTTGAAGTCCCCACTGTCATCTTCTTTCGGGCCGCCTGGCGCCTGCATCACGCCATCAAGGGTAACGAAAGTCAAAACGATCACTTTTCTCATGGTTGCCCCCCAATAATTAATCCGCCCAACCCCGCCTTGTTGCTTGCTTGAAATAAACTATTTGCCGTCGTAGGCGCGCTGTAATCCCGCAATATCAATCTTGACCATCTGCATCATCGCTTGCATCACGCGGCCTGCTTTGACGGGGTCGGGGTCGCTCATCAACAATCCCAACTGCTTGGGGACGATCTGCCAAGTGATGCCGAATTTATCGGTCAGCCATGCGCATTGCATAGGCTTGCCACCCGCTGTCAATTTGGCCCAGTAATAGTCCA
>JAGVFD010000034.1 GCA_020057805.1 Sideroxydans sp.
CATCGGGTTGGCGCACCACTAAATCTAAATCGCTGCTGTCGTAATAATCGCCGTGTACGCGGCTGCCATACGCCCACACTTCTGCATTGGGCAGGTGGGCATTCAAAATATCTAGCACCATGCGCAGATAGGTTGCAGGCAGATGCAGCTGTGTGGATTCAATGACTGACATTGACTTCCTCTTTGCCAAGCTTTTGCTCTAGCGTGTTTGCCAAGGTTGCGATGTCGCGCAAAAAATCTGGAATTAAGGCCAATGTTTCGCTGGCAAATTGTTCACCATAGTCGTGCGCGGTGTTATTGCGATTGTCGCGATACCGAAACCAGCGCTCCACTTCTTCCGAACTCATCAAGTCATGCACGGCGGCGAGTCGCAGTATGTCTTTGGCAAAGGTTGCTTCCAATTTTTGGCCACCATGCCCGTAGACTTTCAGCGCTTTTTTAAGCAACTTGAAGGTGGTTTCTTGCGTCAGCTCATAGCCTTTGATAATGGCATTGCGAAACACTTCTTGATTGATGCTTCCCGCTGGCGCTTGTTGATACAGGGTCAGCGAAGAATCTAACGTTTGCATACAGCGCCGTAAGTGGTCAACGTTTAGAAAGAGCATCGTCTTACTCCCCACTCAACGGGCGTGTGCGTTCGCCGCTGCCATTCAAGCCAAAGGTGTCTTGGTCTACCTTCATGCGCAAGGTGAGGTAAGGGCCTTTGGCGCGGTAGTTGGCGCCAGCGAAGTCGCGGTCGTTCATGCCGCGCACGTTGTAGCCAATGGCGCCCCATACGTTGTCCATTACTTTGTAGCCGACGGATGCGCCGACGCCGTAGCTGTTGACACCGGCATGCCATGAGCGCATGGCCGAGCCGTGTACGCCAATGTCCCAGTCTTGATTTAAGTCGTGGCGCGCTTCTGCACCGAGCAGGTCGGTGTAGCCGCTGTAGTCCACGGCATCAATCGTGTCCAGCACGTATTTAGAGCCGTACTGCAAGGCGATTTGGGTGTGACGTACAGGCACCCAGTTTGCATTGAAGTTGTTAACCAGCTTGTCGCCTTTGAGCGCGCTTCCGGGGGTGAGTGTTTTTTGGGTGATGAAATCGGCGCGGTCGTACCACACCCATTCACTGTCGTTAGGGCGGTGTGCGTAGGACAAGCGCAAATCGGTGTTGCGGCTGAAGCTGCTGGTGGAGGCCACATTCACTTCACGCAAGGTGTAGCCCGCCGCCAGCGAACGTCCGTCGTCGAGGTTCCGTTGCATGCCTAACAACAAATTGTTTTGGTCGCCCAAGCTGGCTTTGCGTACTTCGGCACGGGCGTTGGCGCTCCACAGGGTGTCGTTGTAACCCGCGCCCAATGCGTAGGCGGTGAAGTCACCCGAGAAGCCTGCGGCAGGCGGGAAGTTGCCTGATGGCAATGGGGTGTTGAGTTGCAATGGCGCTGCGGTGTTGCGCAGTGTTTGCGTGCGGTCAACGCTGAAGTCAGTTTGCCAGTGTTCGTTGATTTGCCAACGTTGCACCATGCCCAAGTTGCCGTACATGCGTTCAGCATCGTTGCTGAACGTATTCGCCACCGAGGCGGACATTTCTGCGCCTTGCCAAGGTTGCGTGCGCAGCCCTACACGGCTGGTGTCGGCGGCAATTTTTTCACCACGGGCGATTTCGTGCTCGGCGAAGGCTTTGGTTTGTTGAGTGAGTTGGTAGTCCGCACCCAAAATCAAACGATTTGGCATAGGCACGCTGCCTGCTGTGCCGAAGCTCATCTCACCCGAACCGCGCAGCGTGAGCTTGCGATCCAGCATGGCATACGACACACCTGCCAAGGCTTGATTACTTTCACGCGTACCTAGCACCGAGGTGTCACGCGAAGTGCGTGCGCCGTAGTAGGCGTTCAAGGCATCGGTAATTTGTTCGGTCACACGCGCATCGGCCACGGTGTTTTTCGCACCCGTGGTTAGGTTGAATTGTTGGTAGGCTTGACCGCGTACTTGGGTGGTGTCGCCTAATTTCAAACGTCCGTCAAAACCTACTTTGCGCGTAGCAATTTCAGAGGGCGCTTGCTGACCCAAACCAAATGCGCCGTCTTGTTCACGTAGATACAACTTGCCGTCCCACACTTCTTCGTGGTGCGTCACTTCACCCAACCAAGATTTACCGCTGCTCACATTGCCTGCACGGTTGCCGTCAGTGCCCGCCAATTCGGCACGCACTTTGGTTTGCGGGGTCACTTCGTAAGTCGCATCAACACCACTCAAATTACCCGTCGCACCCACTGTGCCTTCATGCACTGCCGTTACACCCACTTCCAAACCCTTAAGAGGCTTAAAGCTACCGCGACCACCGTAAGTGGCTTTGCTATCCAGCGGGTCTGCGGATTCGTATTCAGCCACGATGTAGGTGGGGTTCAAATCAGCATCACGACTTTGAATCGGCTCGCGGAAATTCAACGTGCCAAAGTAGTAATCAATGTCGTAATCCAAATAACGGGTGAGTGATTTAACGCTCACGATGACTTGAGATTGGAAGCGATCGCGCGTTTCGATACGAATTTTGTCGGAGTTGATCACGATGTTGCCGCGCGACATTTTGTACAGCCCCGACGTGCCGTTACCTTGAATTTCGTCTTTGATATAAGCCTGCGAAGTGACGGTCGCAAAAGCGTTGTAGCCCAGCTGCTCGCCTTTATATTCACTCTTCAAGCCATTCACAGTACGGCTGTAACGCGACAGTTCCGTCACGGTAAGCCCGGTGTCGTAATCACCAAACATGGCGTAAAACTGCTTGCGCTCAATCTTCACATACAGTCGGCTAGACGAAGCGGCATCGTGTTGCGCTTGAGTGGCATCCCCATACAGCGTGTAGTACTGGGTAGGATCAACCGCTTGCTTGAGCTTGCCATTGCCCAGTTGTTTTGAGGTGTCGTAGGCCGCAGTCAGCAGGTACTCGCCTTTAATCGTGCCCTTGGCGTAGAACGCGACTTTATTGCCATCGAACAATTCTTTGTCCGCTTGGTTCGCTTGCAGCGCAGAGATATTGCCCGACAAAGCTTTGTAGCCCGCTGTGCCTTCCGCGAAGCCCACCAAAATCCAATCACGTTGACCGGGCTCTAACCAAGCGCGCACTTGCTGCGTGCGCTTGTCGTTGAACTGGAACATCAACACCGCATCACCCGTTTGGGTGGTGGGCTCTAGCTCAATCATGGCGATACCGTCAGTCTTAATTTCGTAGCGCGCTTTGCCGCCCACACGCCCCGTCAACGGCTGACGCTCAAAGCCTTCTTTACGGTCGTAAGAACGATACGGCTCGTTCAAATCAAACTCACCCGTGATGCCGCGACGTACGGGGTAGCCATCTTTATCTAGGAAACGCACAGCAATAATGGGGCGCGTTTTACCGTCCGCCAATAAACGCGATTGCACAGACAACAGTTCAACATGGTCAGGCGTAGAGGCAAAGTGAATGTTGCGTACTTCGCGGCTTACTTCTTGACCCGCCGCGTCGGTAATCACCAACGCCATCGCGTTGTCGCCTTCCTTCAAAGGAATCGCGCTCCACTTACTCACCGCTACCGTGCGTGGAGTATTGGTTTGTGTGCCGTCGTATAACAAAGCACTGACCGCCTCGCCATTCACGGTGATTTTTAAGCTGTGTTTAGGATTGTGTTTTACCGCCACTTTCACAATCGGCAAATTGGGGTGGAAGCTGGCTTGTGGATGCAACCAATCGTTGCCCGCTTGCGCGGTAGACAGCCAAGTTTCGTTGTAAGGCAAGCGCTCAATCAAGTGCGACATGTCGTCGTCTTGCTCGGTTTTAGGGGGGCGTGAATCTGCTTTTTCGGCCAACACCGTGGCATCTGTGCCCGCACTGATAGGCGCATGGTTACGCATGGTGATGCGTGCCACAGGCGCAGTTTGCGCAGGACGACCCGGCGGCGTAAAGCGCACCATCGACTGGAACATCACGTTAGGGCCCACATCCGCCACATCGAATGTGTATTGATCTTGCCACTTGGCGGGACGCGCCAAACTGCGGAACACCAACATACCATCCGCCACCACAGGATCATCCACCGCCACGCCATTCAACTTGGTGCTGCCCGCCACATATTTGGCGTACTCGGGCAACATCACGGTGGCGCTGTAACCGGTAACTTCAGTTGTGCTCACAATCGACAAGCCCAGCAGCGTGTTATCCAACTGCGCTTGCGCACTTAAAGTTTGTGTGAGGCGTGTTGCCAACGACGGTTTTTTACGCACATGAAAATCAGCGCGCCACAGCGTGCCGCCTTGCAAATTAACGAACTGCGAATACAAACGCCCTGCGAAGCGGTCATTCTTTTCGCAACTCACCACTTCGTAATCTTTAGGCAAAGAATCCAAGTCCAACTGCACCACGTGCGTGCCTGCGCGCAGATTGTCGATGTGCCAACGACCATTGTCATCACTCAAAATATAGGTGCCGTCTTGCAATACCACGCGTGCGCCTTTTAAGCCTTTTAGGTCGTTGTCAGCACGCGCATCACACACGCTTTGTGCGCCGCCTTTTTCAGCGAACTCGCCATTGTCTGGTGTGGACACATCAATCACCCGACCGATCAAAATAGCTTTGTTGCGATACAAATCTTCACGCACCAACACAAACGCACGCCCTGTGTTGGAGGAGAAGTTCACGCCATTGGCGGTATTTTCAGCCGTGCCCACATGCGCGCCAGCAGTTACTTCCAATACGTAGCGCACTTCCATTGTGGCGCCCGCCGCCAAATTCAAATTAAAGGTAAGTGTATTGCCATCACCAGAAATCGCAGGGTCAGCCGCCAACACGCCATCCACCTTGGTCGAACCTTTTTGGTAACGGAAGCCCGGCGGCATGTGGTCGGCGATTTGCACGTTAGACAAAGCAATCAGCGCGTTATTTTGAATGCTCAAGGTGTAAGGAATGAACTCGCCCGTACCCACTGCGGCTTTGCCTGCGGTCTTTTGAATTGTCAGCACTTTGCCGCCCGAATCCACCGGCATGTCAATCTTCAATGCAGGACCCCACAAGGTGAACACGCCACCGTAAGAGCCGCCTGGCGCTGCACCTGTTGTACCCAAAATTGCTGGCTTGCCTGCTGGGACGCCGATTAGTGCAGGCAAATTTTTAGCCGGAACAATCGAGGGCCACATGTGTGTAGTCGGCGGCGCAACTGTAATTTTGTAACTGCCCGCAGGCACTTGTGGGAAACGGAAGCCGCCTTGCACCATCACCGTATCGCAATTAGTGGGCGCACCTGAAGTAAAGCCGCCGCCGGGTAGCGTAGACGTCAGCACGGTTACGCCATCATCACAAAACACCTTGGCTTCAGTATTCGTTGTGGTGTCGAATAATCGAACAATGGCACCATCCACGGGCGCGCCCGATATGGAGTCGAACACGATGCCGTAGGGGTCAATCAAGCCGCTGCTGGAATTGGCCGACAACACGTTCGTAGCGCAATTCAAATGCTTAAATACCGCCTTGATGGTTTCGTTATGTGCCGCCACCGTTATTTGACCGTCATTGAGCGTGGGGGCGCTACCAATCGCAGCAAATTTTGTAGCAATCACGCCCACGAATACACCGGTAGATAAGCCCGTTTCGGTCACTTCGATGGTTTCGATGTCTCCGCCAATCGTCGTCAACTCCACTTGCACGGTTTCTGCCAAGGCCGCGTTCGTATTGTTGTCTAACGAAACCACTCGCACAAAGACAGGCTCATTGCGCGAGTACGAAGCAGGCTGAATGCTCGCCGCATCGCTAATGGGCGCCAGCAACATAGC
>JAGVFD010000033.1 GCA_020057805.1 Sideroxydans sp.
AGAATTATTTACCGAAATGGTTACCTTAGTGACCTTCCCTCGCTTTTTTGTCTTACATTAGTCCGCAAGCATGGCTGGCAACCGATGTGTTCGTTGCACCGGGCGTGTCGGTGGGCGAGGGTACGGTGGTGGGCGCGCGTAGTTCGGTGTTTCATGATCTGCCACCGATGATGGTGTGTGTGGGGTGTCCGGCGAAACCAATAAAATACCGCAATATAGCGACTTAATCAGACCTTCCCTAAATAGAAGTCCCGCTTGTGAGGAAATGTTTCACGGTAGATGAGTAAAACGAGTACGTGGTGTATCTCAAATAGTCAGGAGGCGAACATGATGCAAACACTTGAAGCCACGTTGGATGAAAGTGGTCATATCCATTTCACTGAGCCGGTGCGAATCAGTGGCATGCGGCGCGTGCTGGTCACGTTGCTCGATGCATCCAATGAAGTTGGCGTATTTGCTCCACCCAGACAAAAATCAGTCTCCGCACGCGGTGCGTTGAAAGGAAAGTTGTCGAGCGTGGATGAATTCATTGCCAACAAAGCATCAGATCGCACATAGTGTGCATGTTGGATACGTTGGTTCATGCGGAAGTGACGTCCTCGCGTGAACTTACTCCCGCATTCTTTGGTGTAGAATCCTCCGCACGACACAAGCCCAGGAGGGGCGCGAAAATGAATCAACCGATAACACTACCGCAATCCATCATCAAGCGGCTTGAAAAAATCTCCGCCAACTCACGCCACACGCCGCAATCCATTATCAAACAAGCCATTGCCGAAAAGCTGGATTATGAAGAATGGAAACTTGCGCAAGTGGATGCCGGACTGGCCGAATTGAAAGCTGGAAAAGGCATCCCCGATGCCGACTTCTGGAAACAAATCGGAGCGGTAAAGAATGTCAGAAAAAAAGCCGCTTGAATGGTCGCCAAGATCGAAGCGCAACATCGAATCAATCCGTGACTACATCGCGACGGACAATCCAAGGGCGGCTCAGGCCGTCATCAATGAAATTAGAAGTACACGGATAACCTGCGCAACTTCCCCCTGATCGGACATGAAGGGCGACGTGCTGGAACGCGTGAAATTGTCGTGACAAAATATCCATACACCCTCATTTATAGACTGACGGCGAAGAAAATCGGCGTGTTGGCGGTTGTGCATCAATCGAGAATCCACCTCTAAGTTATGCCATCAGCTAAGTTGGCAAGGGTGTGTTGGTTCGTCCCTCAGTCAAAGTCACTTATCCGTTGAAAGTCACTCTCAGTGATTTCGCCTTGCTGGGTGATGAAGTGGTGTTGTATAGCCTGGGCGAGATTGAGATAGGTGTGAATGCGGTGGTGTCACAACGATCCTATTTGTGCGCAGCCAGCCACGATTACACCCAACCTGATTTTCCGATTTACTCGAAAAAAGTTTGCATCGGTGCGCAGGCCTGGCTGGCAACCGATGTGTTCGTTGCGCCGAGGGTGACGGTGGGCGATGGTGCGGTGGTGGGCGCGCGCAGCTCGGTGTTTCATGATTTGCCACCAATGATGGTGTGTGTGGGGTGTCCGGCGAAACCAATAAAATACCGCAATATAGCGACTTAATTTACACGGCAAAAGATTTTAACGAGCGGCGTTTCCATCAAAAGGAATTGTCATACTGTTTGCCTTTCCGCGCATTATTTAAATTCTTGGTTTTTACGTGGCAAAGCGCGGCTTTTTGGATGGACGTGCAGGCTTTACTTTTGCGATTTTGAAGTCTATCTATGAATATTTCATTGTGCTGAAAACGCGGGTGTTGGAAGGGAAGTAAGGCGGTTATATAAATGAAGAAAATTATACCCATCTGACGCGCGCAAAATCAGATAGCCGCTGATTATCATCAGATGATATAGTTGAGCTATGCGAAACGATCCTGGATTAGAGACGCTTCTTGAATTGAATGGAAACATCATTCAGCAGGAACACGGCTTCTGGTTCAAAGATTCATATCAGCTGTTGCAGGACTTTTTTGCTGATGTTGATCGAAAACTAAAGGAGGTGGGGCTATGAAAAGCATCATGATTGGAATTATGACGCAGGAGAAGATCCGCGAACGTATGTATGCCATTGCAAAGGGCGAATACAAGCCAAAAGCAAGTGAGCCAAAAGTATGGTTCACATCGATGAAGTCACTTGCCGAAGTGTTGAGCGACGATAACCGCGCGCTCCTTCACGTCATCAAGGATTCTCAACCGAAATCGATTTCATCCTTGGCTGAACTGACCGGCAGAAAACCCGGAAATCTTTCTCGTACCCTCAAAACCATGTCGAACTACGGCATCGTTAAGATGGAGCGAGAGAATAATAATGTGCGCCCGATTGTTGAAACAACCGATTTCCATATTGTCACCGCCTGACATGGCGAAGGCAGTGTTGTAGGTCGGGATTCATCCCGACAGGTAAGCGTCGGGATTCATCCCGACCTACGAAGGGCGAAGGACGGGCATGGCTGGCAACCGATGTGTTCGTTGCGCCGGGCGTGACGATAGGCGAGGGTGCTGTGGTGGGTGCGCGCAGTTCGGTGTTTCATGATCTGCCACCGATGATGGTGTGTGTGGGTAGCCCGGCGAAGGCGATCAAACCAAGGGCGAGTGCTTGGGTATTAACATCCTTGTTGCAGGTGGAGTGGGTGATACGTTCATCTGAGTTGCGTTTTTATCAAAAGGTGCGCAACTTGTTAGCGTTGTCCAGTAACTACAACCCCAGTGATAAAGCCACGCAGATGTGCTTCGCCGAAATGAAAAATATGTCGCCGCATTGAGCATGTCAAAATATGAATGGATTCTTGTGCTGCGACAGTGTACACACCACAACTCGGGTGTAGTCATTTCTATCAGTTGTTTATCTGTGCGCAGTCTTTTATAGTGCATCAACTGACTAATTATTTAAGGCAAACCAAGGTGAACGATGATGAGCGAATTTCGTATTTCTCTTGACCCAAACAAGCGTGGTGGGCGTCCGTGTATTCGTAACCTAAGGATTAGTGTTTATGATGTTTTGGATATGCTGGCCGACGGCCTGAGTGAGAAGGAAATCATCGATGACTTTCCTGAATTGGAAACGGCGGATATTCGTGCTTGTCTAGCCTATGCGGCGAGCCGAGAACATAACCTCTACACAGTGGCGGTTTGATGAAGCTTTTGCTCGATGAGAATCTGTCGAGGCGAATCGTTCCTTTTCTGCAAGCTGCGTTTCCCGGATCAACTCAGGTTGTATTGTTGGGCTTGGAAAGTTCCTCCGACTTGGTGATCTGGGAATATGCAAAAAAGAATGGTTTCGTGGTTGTAAGTCGCGATGCTGATTTTCAAGAGCGTTCTTTAGTTTCAGGACATCCTCCCCAAGTTATCTGGTTAAAAATCCCCAATCGTTCAAAATCATTCGTACTCAATATATTGCTTGATCATCAAGTAGAAATTGAGCAGGCATTGCTTGAACAAAATCATGCCTGTGTCGAAATCAGTCCAATAAGGAAAGCTTATTATTGATGTTTAGCCACCAATGATGGTGTGTGTGGGGCGCCCGGCGAAGGCGATCAAACCACGCGTTTAGGGGGCAGTGACGTAGGTCGGGATTGAAGGTGTGGTGTTGGGGCCATTTCGACAAGCTTAAGACAGGCTTCAGCCCCTTACAGCCACGGCCTACTCCTTGCGGGTGCGTCCCGACAGGTCAGGAAGATGTGCAACGATGAAGTCAAAAACCATTCCGTGTTTCCACAATCGCTTCCATGTTCAGCGTGCGGCAGAGCGGTTGTTAGAAATTATTCGTGAGAGTAAGTGAGGGCTATCATCGCGAGCGAGGCGCGGCAATCCAGTGGATTCAATTCCGAAGCTCTGGAATTGCAAGCTCGAATCGCGCAAAATGTCGCATCGTTGTTAAATTGAGGTTAGGAGAAAATCATGAACACAGAAGCACTTGAACGCACCGTACTGCATCTGCCGCTACAGAAGCGTGCCGAACTTGCGCACAAGCTGCTGTTGAGTTTGGATGAGCAAAATGAGGATGAAATTTCCGAAGCATGGCGCGTCGAAGCACTTCGCCGCTCAGCGGAAATTGATAGCGGAAAGGTCGAAACCATTTCTGCCGAAGACGCGAGTGCTGCGATCCGCTTACTTCTGAAATGAATTACCAGTTTCACCCAGATGCGTTTAACGAACATTACGATAGTGCTGCGTTTTACCAGAGCCGTTTGCCCGGTTTGGGCGCGGACTACGTTGCCGAATTTGATGCGGTCATGGCGCATATTTGTACTGCGCCCAATTTTTATCCGACGATAGCCGCCCCCGATATTCACAAAGCTGGTTTAAATCGTTTTCCCTTTCATGTCATTTACCGCGTGATGTCCACGCAAATCATCGTGCTTGCCGTTGCGCACCAGCGCCGCCGCCCTGCTTATTGGATGGGGCGGTTAGCGAAATGAGGAGG
>JAGVFD010000001.1 GCA_020057805.1 Sideroxydans sp.
ATCACCATGGACGGATGGGGTGTGCGCGAGATCAGCATGCACCGCTTCTCTTCACAGTCGCCGATGAAACACCGCATGGGCGTCATCATTTCCAACACAACACTTATTGCGATCGCCATCTGGATAGCTTTACCGTTCCCGATACCGTCCGTGGTCGCACCGCTGGCCATCATCGCCATTGGATTCTCAAGCTGGGTATGGTTGAGCAACTTGCAGAAACGGATTTAAGACCATGAGTGACAAACGAAGCCTTGCTGATGACACCGTTTACACCCTTGGCGAGTTACAAAGGATGCTTGATGACGTGGACAACGAAGATCCAATGCGTCACACGCTGCGTGAAATGAAGCGCCATGCTGAAAAGTCCGTTTCCGATGGGATAACCCTCGCTCAGGACATCTGCAACACCGCTAGGCAGCTCAAACGCGATTTGAAGGCGAAGTGAATGAGGATCGCATTCATCCCTCCGGCATTCACGCCGTACCAAGACGACTCCCATTTCAGCACACTCTTTCTGTGTCAGCAGATTGGCGAGTATTTCAAATGGAGCGGCGTCGATGTGACGATCTTGGGGCTCATGGGTTCGGGGTCTAGTCTGTTCGATGTTGAATCTTTTGACGGGCAAGCACAGCCAAGCATTCTCGTGCATGGGGAATATGTAACCGGTGACGGACTTTCTGGAATAGTTGATGCGGCTATCAGAGGCTTGTCGAGTGGCCAATACGCGGGTGTCATCAATTTTGGACACGATGCGCTGCCATATTCTGTCGAACATCCGGCATTTTTGAATGTCGTGACCTTCAGCAAGGGGATGTCCTGCGCCGTCGATGCGTCGATTGTCGGAAATCTTGGCCGTTTCGGATTTTTATCCAAAGCCCAAGCCGCTTCTTATGGCGTCTCTATCAGTGAGCCACTTCTTTGCCCGGTTCAAACAAGCACACAGAGCGCCAGTATTGGTTGTGAGAGTCTGATGTATGCAGGGCGGGTATGCAAGACCAAAGGGATTCTTAACGCAGTGAAGGTTATGAAAAGAACAGGACTCCCGCTGGTGGTCGCTGGCCATGAAGAGGATGTGTCCGACTTGCGTACAGCGATCACTTCTGGCGCAACCTACCTTGGCTGCCTAGAGCGCAGCAAACTGCATCAAAAAATGCGCACCTCTACCGCGTTACTGCAACTTCAGGCGTGCGACATTCAGGAAGCATTCGGGATGGTCACAGCAGAAGCATTGTGTGCTGGATTGCCCGTGCTCACATGGGATTGCGGAGCAAACACGGAATTGGTCGATGAAAGTAATGGGGTGGTAGTTCAGCCTGGCGATCTTGATGCGGCTGCCTCAAGCATTCAGATTGTGAGTTCGTGGGGGTTTCAGAAAAGAGAGGGTATCCGCCGCGCTGCAATCTCGAAATATTCTCTTCCCAATGTGGGGGAAAGGTATTTGAAATGGTTCACGATTCATACCAAGTAGTGATTATCGGAGCTGGTCCGGCTGGCGTGGCGTGTGCCAGAGAGTTGTCCGCCTTGGAAGTGGATTACGTCATCGGTGACAGTCAATCCCTATCGTTTGTTCACACAAACCAGTGTGGTATTGAACATGTGCATTCCTTGTGGTTAAATACCTTAACATTATAACAACGCGGGTTCAAATATGAAGTGCAACGCCTGACTTGAAGAATACCTGACTAGGTGTCTGGTATCCAAGTCTCTTTCTCGGTCTGCTGTTCAATCTTTCCATCGCCATATCTATCTCCTGTTGTGTGATCGTGGTGAAGTCCCGGTTCTTTGGGAAATACTGCCGTATCAATCCATTCGTGTTTTCGTTCGTTCCTCGCTCCCATGATGAATAGGGATGTGCGAAGTAGAAGTCAGCCTTCAGCTTGCTTGCGATCTCTTCGTGTCCGGCAAATTCCTTGCCGTTGTCTGAAGTGATCGTGTGCACCTTCTTCCGGTGCGGCTTCAGCAGTCCGATCATCGCCTGGCTGACTGCTAGTGCGGTCTTGCGCTCAACCTTGCGTATCAGCGTGAAGCCGGACTTCCGATCCACGATACTCACGATGGCCTGCTTATGGTTCTTGCCAATCACGGTATCCGCTTCCCAGTCACCGATCCGGCTGCGTGTCTCAACGATGGCTGGGCGTTCTTCAATGGACAGCCTGTTGGGTATGGTTCCACGCCGTTCTGCCTTGCCATAACGTTTCCGGCGTTGCTTCTGGCAGCGCAGGTTCTTCCACAATAAACCGCCTGCTCGCTTGTCGGCATAGACTCGCTGATACACCGTCTCTGGACTGATGGCGACGTGCCCGCCGATCTGCTCTGGGCTCCATTGCTCCAACAACCTGTCCTGAGCGAATTGCCATGTCGCAGCATCTATCGTTCGAGCGTTGAGCGCTTGTCGTTCCACTGACTTGTTGTGCGCCTGTTTAGGACGGTAACCGCGTCGCCCACAGTTTCGCGACAACTCTCTACTGATGGTGGATTTGCTTCGCTCCAACAGTTCTGCGATCTCGTATTGCTTGTGTCCTGCCTTCTTCAAGGCGTAAATCTGGTATCGTTCTTCTCGGGTGAGGTGTGTGTATGTCATCTTTGCAATTTCGACTGGCCGGTCAAAAAGCGCGGATGCTACCGCATCCCGCCCACCTGACCTGCGTTACTCAAAATTGCACTTCATCCTAGAATCCGCCCAATCGTTTAACAATTGAAATCTAAAATGATGAAACCAGCTCAAGTAGTGAAGGCGTTATCGGCGCTGGCGCAGCCCACTCGTTTGGCTATCTACCGACTATTGGTGACGAGTGGACCCGAGGGGATGGCGGCAGGTCAGATTGCTGAGAAGTTGAAGGTGTCGCCAGCCAATATGTCGTTCCACTTCAAGACGCTCAGTCATGCAGGGTTGGTGGAGAGTCGGCAGGATGGACGCTTCATTTATTACGCTGCGAACTTTACTGTAATGAACGGCATGGTGGATTACCTCACCGAGAACTGTTGTGGTGGGCATGACGAAATTTGTAAGACACCCTCTAAGAAATGTTGATAACTTCAAAGGAAGAATGAAATGAGCGAAAAGCAATACAACGTACTGATTCTGTGCACAGGGAACTCCGCCCGTAGCGTCTTGGGTGAAGTGCTGTTCAATAGTTTGGGTAAAGGGATGTTCAAAGCTTACAGCGCGGGTAGCAAACCAGCCGGCAAAGTGAATCCTGGCGCAATCGAGTGGTTGCAAGCGCACGGCCACAGCATCGAAGGCTTGCGCAGCAAGAGCTGGGACGAATTCGCCGCTCCGGGAGCGCCTGCCTTTGATTTCGTATTCACTGTTTGCGATAACGCAGCGGGTGAGGTCTGTCCTGTGTGGTATGGCGCTCCGATGACTGCGCACTGGGGTATTCCAGACCCTGCCCACATTGAAGGCGATGATGCGCGTCGTGCAGCATTCAACAAAGCGGCAGAACAATTGGCTCGTCGTATTGGTTTGTTCATGTCATTGCCTATTGAGAAACTCGACAAGCTGGCATTGAAAGAAAAGTTGAACGAAATTGGTCGCACAAAAGATTGATAGAGGCCACCATGAAAAAGCTACAAGTATTCGATCCAGCACTTTGTTGTAATACTGGCGTATGTGGAACTGAAGTTGACCAGTCATTGGTCGATTTCAGTGTTGATGTGGATTGGCTTAAACATGCCGGTGGCCAGATTGATCGCTTCAACCTCGCTCAACAGCCAATGGCTTTTGCCGACAGCTCAGTGGTCAAAGGCTTTCTTGAGCGATCAGGAGCTGAAGGTTTGCCACTGATCCTGCTTGATGGAGAAATCGCCATGGCAGGTCGCTATCCCACACGCAAAGAGTTGGCACGCTTCGCTGGAATATCTGAAGCAACTGGCACGATTGCAGTGACAGAAGCAAAGTCTGAAGGATGTTGTTCGGGTCGCAAGTGCTGCTAAGTCCCACCCATAAGGTAAGTAACATGAAGCTGCTAAAAGATGTTCCTCAATTCCTGTTCTTTACCGGCAAAGGAGGCGTGGGGAAAACCTCACTCGCTTGCGCTACTGCAGTACGGTTAGCAGATCAGGGAATGCGCGTCCTTTTGGTGAGCACCGATCCAGCTTCGAACGTTGGTCAGGTATTTGGAGTCACTATAGGCAACGCCATCACTCAAATCCCTTTGGTGAGTAATCTATCTGCATTGGAAATCGACCCGCAGGCAGCGGCGCAAGCCTACCGCGATCGCA